>NZ_JBZVFG010000027.1:0-52517 GCF_058402785.1 Candidatus Magnetaquiglobus sp. | reverse complement strand
GGAGAACCCCCACACCCCCCGTACCATGGACCTCCCTTCGGGAGTTCCATGGTAAAAAAGAAGGTATACAAACTTGTAAAACATGGCGTATGCTCTTCACCATATCACGCGCGCGCCGAGTCTAAAATGAGGCAGGGCGCGCGAGCCGGATCATGCCCCCAGAAACGGCCTCTCCGGCCAGCAACACCACGAACAAGACGCGCTTGTCATCCATCATCGGCTCATGAAAGAGAAAGCGCATGGTTTCCTGGTATCCCACATCCTGGCACGCCTGACGCAGAATCCGGACCTTGCCATGCGCGACCCGACCCGACACGCGACGATCCGATCCCCATGGTTGCCGATGACCCGCTCCAGCCTGATCATCGCCCTGCTCGGATCCATCCTGGCCTGGCTCCATCCCACCCGTGCCATGGCCCTGGAACTCCAGCCGCCGAGCATCCATGGTTATGGGACGCTGGGATGGGTCCACGACGACCATGCCCGATCCGCCTTCACCCGCGACATCAACCAACGTCCGAAAGACTCCCTGCCCGAGAATCAATCCTGGTTCAACAACGACGCCTGGCTGCGGGATTCGCGATTGGGGATCCAGGCCAGCATGCGCCTCTCCCCGGAGCTGTCGCTGATGTCGCAGGGGGTGCTGCGCGATCAGATCAGCCGTGATTTCGGCTACTACGTCGATTGGGCCCTGTTGGCCTGGAACCCGTTTCCAGAGACGCAGCTGCGCCTGGGTCGAGTGGGATACGATCTGTTCCTGATCTCCGAACAACGCCACATGGGATACGGTTACCCCTGGATCCGTCCTCCGGTGGAGTTCCATGGCTGGATCCCCCTGTTCTCACTCGACGGGGTGGATCTCTCCCATTCCGTGCTCGTCAACGACGCACGATGGCGCGTCAAACTCCAGGGCGGACGCTCCCTGGGCATTGGCGTACCCATGGATGACGATCTCTATCATCTCGATCTGGATCGGTTGTTCGTGGCCACGCTGACCTACGAAAAAGGGCCCTGGCAGGTCAAGATCGGCCACTCCCAGCTCCACCTCAACCACGAGGCCAAACCGTTGACCCTGCTCCACGACGGTCTCGACGGGTTGACGGGATCCGGTCTGCCGGCGATCGAGGCCCAGGCCGCCCAATACCGACGCGACATGGGCTTCGCCGGATCAAGCATCACCCTCTCCACGCTCGGGGTGGTCTTCGACAATAAGGATTGGCTGGTTCAGGCCGAAATAGGCCGGACTTCCGCCTCCATCGACATGTCCACCAACCATGACATGGGCTACCTGGCGGTGGCCCGACGCCTGGGAGACTGGACCCCATACACGCTGGTCAGCGCCATACGTCCCCATCATCCGGCCCATGCCGCGACCTTCAACTGGGGCGACGGACTGCCCGCCGGCGTGGCCGATGGCCTCAACGGCCTGCAACAGGCCGCCATCACGGCGATCAACTCCAGTCGCATGGATCAGGAGACCTACTCCCTGGGGTTGCGATACGACGTGACCCCCTGGGCAGCCCTGAAGTGGCAGTGGGATTCCACACGGATCCATCCGAATGGTTATCTGCTGCGCCCCGGAAACCTTCTGGACCGCTCCCAGCCCCTGTCGGTTCAGTCGCTCTCCATGGCTCTGGATTTCGTGTTCTAACGCATGAAAACGGCCCTCACACTCCTGATTCCGATGCTGGCCTTCGTTCCCGAAGCGGCGCTGGCGGAAAATCTCGTGGTCGTGGTCCACCCCTCGAACGGACTGACGACCTTGACCCGACCGCAACTCTCCGACCTGTTTCTCGGTCGCGGCACCACCTTTCCCGATGGACGTCGCGCCATGATCGTCGAGCAGGCGCGCGACAGCCGGACCCGCGAACTCTTCTTCCGCATGATCAACGGCATGTCCCTGAATCAGGTCAACACCTACTGGGCCCGTCTGACCTTCAGCGGACGGGTCAACCCGCCGACCTTCATGACGGATGGTCAGGGCGTCCTGCAAACGGTCGCCAACAACCCGGCGGCCATCGGTTATGTGGAGGCCGGATGGGTGAATGAGTCGGTGCGGGTACTGTTGGATCTGCGCGAGTAACTTTCGATGCGGGACTCCCCTCCCCGCCGCCCGCAGAGTTCCCTGACGAGCGTTCCACGGTAAAGGATCACACGCCGATGATCACCCCCTCGCGGAGTCTGAATCGTAAACTGGCCACGATCATCGGCCTGAGCATGCTGCTCTTCTCCCTGGTGGTGAGCCTTGTCTCCTACTCCTTCACCTACACAAACGAAATCGCGGCTGGAGAACGGTTTCAGGAACGTCTGTTCCTCACCGTCAAATCCCAGGCCGAAGTCGGGGTTTACGCCCGCAACGAACCGATCGCCCGGGATGTGGTGGATGGCCTGATGGCCCACTCCCTGTTCGTGGGGGTGCGCATCGACGGCATCGATGGCTTTCGCGTGGAACAAAGCCGACGCTTCGGGGTCGATTTTTCCCACGGCAGCCCCTTTCCGCTCCACTCTCCGGTGAATGGCCAGGATGTGATCGGCTCGCTGGTCCTGGTGGTCAACGCCGAGGAGACCGATGCGATCGCGGTTCGCACCTCGTTGATTCAAGCCATGCTCTCCCTGGGCCAGAATCTTCTGGCCACCCTGATCCTGGCCTGGCTGATCCGTCAATATCTGGGCAAACCGGTGATCCGGCTCGCCGAAAAAATGCGGGAGATCCTGCCGGGAACGGGGATGCGTCTTCCGGTGGAAAAGGGACATGAGGCCGACGAGATCGGTCTGCTCGCCCAGTGGATGAACCGCATCCTGGAACGGGCGGATGAGGGGATCCGACGCGAGGGCCGGTTGCGCGCGGATCTGGAACACAGTGAAAAGCTGTTTCGCACCATCTTCGAGCAGGCCGCGGTCGGGGTGGCGCTGATCCACTCCGAGTCCGGTCGGTTCACGCGACTCAACCACCGCTATGCCGAGATGCTCGGCTATACGGTGGACGAGATGCTGGATCGCGGGTTTCAGGATATCACCCACCCGGATGATCTGGCGGCAGATCTGGCCAACATGCGGTTGCTGATCGACGGCATGATCCGCAGCTTCACCATGGAAAAACGCTATTTTCACAAAAGCGGGGCCACGGTGTGGGTCCGGCTGACGGTATCGCCCACCTGGAGCGGCGACGAGATGCCGGAACATCACATCGCGGTGGTGGAGGACATCACGCCGGAAAAGATCGCACGGGAGGATCTGGCGCAACAAAAACTCTTTCTGGCCACGGTGTTGGAGAACATCCAGGATGGGGTGGCGGCCTGCGACAGTCAAGGCCGGATGACCGTGTGCAATCCGGCCTATCGCGCCTTCATGTCCATGGAGAGCGATGCGCCGACCGGGGAGCCGTGGGTGGAGGATGGGCTGTTCCGGTTGTCCGACGGGGTGACGCCGTTGCCTCCGGACCGGGAACCCCTGACCCGCGCCTTGCGTGATGAGCCGGTGCTGGACGAAGAGTTGATGCTGGTCTCCCGGAGTGGCGACATGCGCCGCGCGCTGATCGTGACCGCACAGGCGATGCGCGATGTGCAGGGGGAACAACTGGGGGCGGTGATCTCGTTGCACGACATCACCGCGCGCAAACAGGCCGAGGAGCATCTGGCGCTCAGCGAAAAACGCTTTCGTGGCGCCTTCGAAACTGCGGCCCACGGCATGGCCCTGGTGTCCACGAACGGCTTCTTTCTCAAGGTCAACCGGGCGTTGTGCACGATCGTCGGGTACGACGAATCCGAACTGTTGGGCATGAATTTCCAGGAGATCACCCATCCGGAAGACCTGGAGCTGGATCTGAAACTGCTCCGGGAGACCCTGGACGGGAAACGAAACACCTTTCAGATGGAAAAACGCTATCTCCACAAGGACGGACAAACGCTCTGGATCCTGTTGAGCACCTCCTTGCTGCGCGACAAGGATGGCAAACCGGTCCATTTCGTGTCGCAGATCCAGGATATCACCGATCGCAAGTGGGCCGAATCGGCGTTGCGGGATAGCGAGACCCGTTATCGGATTCTGTTCGAATCCGCGCCGGATGCCATCGTGCTCACGGATCTGATCACGGATACCATCGTCAGCGCCAATGGCACGGCGTGCCGCTGGGTGGGACGTTCCCTGGAGGAACTGCGCGGCACGCCACCCGCCCGGTTGCATCCCGCCGCGATGCAGGCCGAGGTGGAGGCGTTCTACGAACCACGTCGGGAGTGGTTCACCATCGAGGCGGGTCAGAGTCTGGAGTTGGCCCTGCAGTCCAGGGATGGACGGATCGTGCCGGTGGATGCGAATGCCACGGTGCATCGTCTGGCCGGGCGTCTGGTGCGGCAGGCAGTGTTTCGCGACATCACGGAGCGCAAACAGATGGAGGTCGCCTTGCGGGCGGCCAAGGAGGCGGCGGAGACAGCCAATCGCGCCAAGAGCGAGTTTCTGGCGGTGATGAGTCACGAGATCCGCACCCCCATGCACACCATCATGGGGTTGGGACATCTGTTGCGGGACACCGGGTTGGATGCGGTGCAGCTCAGTTACGTGCAGACCATGATCGCCAGCGGCGAGAGTCTGCTGGGGATCATCCGCAACATCCTGGATCTTTCCAAGATCGAGGCCAATGCCTTGACCCCGATGAAGAGCCCCTGTCCGTTGCAGGCCCTGGTGGATGGGATCGCGCGACGGTATGCCACCCAGGCCAGGGCCAAGGGTCTGGAGCTGCGGCGCGCGGGTCTGGAAAGCCTCCCGGAGTGGGTGATCACCGATGGAGAGCGTCTGGCGCAGGTGCTCAACAACCTGTTGGACAATGCCCTCAAGTTCACCCAGCAAGGCGCGATCACCCTGGATTGCCGCGCCAGGACACAATCCGAAGCCATCGCCCTGGTCACGCTGGAGGTGCGGGATACGGGTCCCGGTTTTCCCGAAGGGTTCGCGGAACGGATGTTCGAACCCTTCACCCAGGTGGACAGCTCCCCGAGTCGCACCTTCGAAGGTGCGGGGCTGGGACTCTCCATCGCCCACCGGTTGACCGGGTTGTTGGGTGGCGTGATCGGCGGCGAGAGTCTGAGGGAGGGGGGCGCCCGGTTCTGGATCACCCTGCCCTTCCCGCTCACCGCTCCCCCGTTGGAGGAAGAAGAAGAAGAGTCGCTGCCCGAGCAGATCGGCGCGCCACGGGTGTTGCTGATCGAGGACCATCAGCTCAACCGAACGATCACGGCCCGGCTGCTCGAACAGGTCGGCTGTCGGGTGAGCGAGGCATCGGGCGGGACCGAGGGGTTGGAGCGCTTGAAGGTGGAACCATTCGATCTGGTGCTGATGGATGTGCACATGCCCGGTCTGGACGGGTGCGCGACCACGCGACGGATTCGCGCCCTGGATGGGGCGGTGGGACGCATCCCGATCATCGGTTGCACCGCGGATGCCCGCCAGGAGAACATCGATGCCTGCCTTGAGGCCGGCATGGGGGATGTGGTGACCAAGCCGGTGGTGCCGTCCCGCTTGCGGGAGGTTCTGCAACGTCTTGCCCGAGACCGGAGCGCGGATGATGCCGCGCCGGAGCGGGATCCGGAGGATGGCGGGAGTGCGGCATCCCTCCTTGGCGCCGAGGCGCCGGAGGCATCATCCGTCCGCGCTTCCGATCGGCCTCCTCGGGAGCCAACCAAACAGGAACCACACCGCCCCGCCCTGCTGGATCCGAAACAGTTCCGGCTGATCGGCTCGGCCATCTCCCCCGAGGGGTTGGTGGCGTGGAAGGAGGCGGCTTGCGCGGATGCGCGCGGTCTGTTGGTCGAGGCGCGCCGGCATCTGGATGCGGGGGATGCCCACGCGGCCCACGAAAGCCTGCACAAACTCAAGGGCAGCGCGCGCCTGATCGGCTGGGAACGACTGGCCGAGAGCGCCGAACTGGCCGACGATCCCCAGACCCTCGCGGATCCGACCCGTGCCCACACCCGGTTGGAAAGCCTGCATACCCTGCTGGAAGCGAGCCTCCAAATCCTCGTCCACGCCGACCCCGCGTGACCCGAAGGGTTGCCCTGGACGGCACCCCCGATCAGACCGCTGCGGCGGACGCATCCCGCCGCCGCATCCAACCGGAACTCAACGCGGCATCAGGGCGACCCCGCGTCGTTCTGCAACCTCTCGTAGATGTCCAGATGACCCGCGACCACCTGATGCACATCGAAAACCTCCTCTGCCCAGCGACGACCTGCCCGCCCCATCCGCGCGCACAGGATCGGATCCGCGAGCAGACCTCCGATGGCATCGGCCAGAGCCCCTGAATCACGCGCCGGCACCAGCAATCCGGTCACACCGGATCGAACCGCATCGCGACAGCCCGGGACATCCGTGGTCACCACCGGGCGTCCGCAAGCCGCCGCCTCGCACAGAACCTTGGGCAGACCTTCACGGTAGGAGGGAAGCACCACGATCGTCGCGGCGGCCAACACCGTCGGCATATCCCGACGCTTTCCCCAGATCTCCACCACCCCCTCCCGAGCCCACGCTTCCAGCTCCTGCCGGGTCAGGCTCGCGGGATTGCCTGGATCGGGCGCACCCACCAGCACGAATCGGGGCGATTCCGTTCCCTGACCATTCGTCTGGACGTGGAACGCCCTGGCAGCCGTCACGAACTCTCGAACCCCCTTGTCGATCAGCATGCGGGCCGCCAGCAACACCACGGGACGTCCCGTGGGCAATGGCGTGTCCACGAATTGATCCAGCGCAACGCCAGAGCCAGGAATCAGGGTGAGGCGCCCGGCAGGCAGGCGCGCCAACCGGGAGACCATTTCCAGGTCATCGCGATTCTGACAGATCACCATGCCATGCGCATGTCCCAGCGCCACCCGAAACAGCACGCCGATCACCTTGCGCCGAATGGCCGGCCAGATCCCCCGCGCGATGAAGACGAATCCCAATCCTGGAAGAGCCGACACCAGAACCGGCACCCCCGCCAAACGTGCCATCACGCCCCCGAACACCACCAGCTTGAGGGTGATCAGATGGACCACATCCGGCTGGATCTCCCTGAAGAGCTTCCACAAACGGATCAGCAGTCCCACGATCTCCCCAATGCCCACATGGCTGCGCGTCATCGGCAACGGATGAACGATCAAGCCATACGCCCGCAATTCCGCCATCTTGTCGGAGATGCCCGTGGCAACATGCACTTGATAGCCCTGTTCAATCGCTTTCAAGGCAATCGGCAGACGATGCGACAAAAAGAACCAATCAATGTTGATCACGAAAAGAATCTTGCGGTTCAATGGCGATTCCTTTCCAACCAGGATTGAAACATCAGAACAATCCAGAGTTGATGCTGCCAGTTGCGTTTGCCTTCCAGATGCTCGCGCCATTTTTGTCGAATGGGACCGGGTTCCAGATATCCCTCGCGGCGTAAACGGGCGGGATCGAGCAACGATTCGGCCCAATCCCGCATCGGCCCGCGCAACCAGGAATCGATCGGCACCCCGAATCCCATCTTCGGACGTTCGATCAGCGTGTCCGGGAGGTATCTGCGCAACACCTGACGCAAGATCCATTTGCCTTGTCCCTGGTTGATCTTCATCGACACCGGGATCCTCCAGGCAAACTCCACCACGCGATGATCCAGAAAGGGGACGCGGGTCTCCAGCGAGACCCCCATGGCCGCCCGATCCAGTTTCACCAGAATGTCATCCGGCAGATAGCCTGCCAGATCCCAGGCCATCATCTTCTGGACGAAACCGGATGGTTCCATCACACCATCCGGACGACACCAGGAGATCGACGGATCCTCGCGCGCGCCGACAACCCGATGCGCGGCGTTCCAATGGGAAACCAATCCAAGATAGACCTCCTCGGGCGTGGTGGCGGACAAGATTGCGGAGAGCTTGAAAATCTTGTCCGCTGGTTGCGCAAACCGGGTCTCGCGTGGCAACCATCCGCCGATCCGGTTCATCCATCCGTCGCACACGGATGGAGGCACGGATTGCAACACGGACGCCAGCGCACGCCGCATCGACACGGGCCACTTTCCGAACCGGTTCCAGATCGCTGGCGCGACACGATACCGGTTATACCCCCCGAAAAGCTCATCCCCTCCATCCCCGGATAGCGATACGGTCACATGACGACGGGTCAACCGGGCCAAAAGAAAGGTCGGAATTTGCGAGGAGTCCGCAAACGGTTCGTCGTACAGATCCGGCAGACGCGGAATCACCTCCAGGGCCATATCCGGCGTGACATAAAGATCGGTATGCTCGGTACCCAGATGACGGGCCACGGCTCTGGCATGATCGGCCTCGTCGTATCCGGCCTCGTCGAAACCAATGCTGAACGTTCGCACCGGGCGACCGGAACGGGATTGCATCAGCGCCACCACCGTGGAAGAATCGATGCCTCCCGACAGAAAGGCCCCCAACGGAACATCCGCACACATCTGCCGCGCCACGGCATCACCGAGCAGCCGATCCAACTGGTCAATCACCCCCTCGGGATCGCGGGTCGGCACAGGGTCGTTCATGCCCTGTTCGACCACATCCGCAAGCCGCCAGTAGGCTTTGGGAACCGCCTCCACGCCATTGGCGCCCAGCGCATCCCAGGCGACCGTCAACAGACATCCTGGCGGAAGTTTGCGAATATCACGGTAAATCGAAGCCGGAGCGGGAATGTTGTTGTATCGCAACATCAAGGCAATGGCCCCGCGATCGATCTCTCCAACAAAGGCCGGATGGCCCTGCAACGCTTTCAGTTGCGACCCGAAAAGAAACACACCATGCTGGCATCCATAATAAAGCGGCTTCTCCCCCAGTCGATCCCGCCCCAGGATCAACCGTCTGTCGTGTCGATCCCAAACGCCGAAGGCAAACATCCCCACGGCATGCCGTATCGTCTCCTCGACCCCCCAGACATCGAAACAGGCGACCAGGGTTTCGGTGTCGGAATGACCGCGCCAGACCGGTTCCACCCCTGTGTCGGCGAGTTTGCGCCGCAACTCCCAATGATTGTAAATCTCACCGTTGAATACGATCAGAAAGCGACCACTGGGCGATTCCATCGGCTGGTGCCCGGCTGACGACAGATCGACAATGGACAGCCGTCGATGCCCCAGGGTGATACCGGTGACCGGATCATGCCAGATCCCGGCATCGTCCGGACCCCGATGGACGATGGCATCCATCATCCCGAGGATGATCGTCCGCGCATCCTCTGCCTGCCTGCCGGTTGCAGGTTCCAAAAAACCAGCGATTCCACACATCGTACCATCATCTGCAATTCAGCAGCCTCGTCTATCCGCGCATCAGGCCGATGCCACGGATCAGCCTCTTGCAAGGGCTCATGGATCATGAAGCACCGGGAGCGGTGCATGCAGGATACGCTGTCGCCCGGTCTTTCCTCGGAATCTTTTCAGCTCCAATGGATGTTCTTGCCCTCTCCAGAGTTCAACTCCGGGTCACCTCATGCTCGCTCCGCGATGCGGATTCGCAGAGAAAATGCCAGTATGGCATGTTGTCCGAAATGGTGATCGTGTCGAAATGGCCTTGAAGAGCCAGGATCTGCGCACGGGTGACCCGTTGCTCGATGCTGGTGAAAAACCGGTCGTACACATCCTGACGAATACGCAAGACGGATTTGTTGGCATACCCCTCATACAAAGGCACCAGCTTGCCCCGTTGAAAGCGTTCGAGCAGATGTCCCAACCCCACCAGAGGCAGGTAAAGTGCGAGCGTCAGCAGCCAGGTCAGGAACGAACGCGCCAGGGGGTGATGAACGGTGTGCAGGATCCGCCGCACGACTGTCACCCCGTTCAACAACCAACGAAAATAGAAGGGACGATTGTCCAGCGCGTAGTACAGGTAGACCAGCAAACGGGGTGCATAAACGCCCAATTTTCGGGTCATTTCCAGTGCATCGCTTGGCAGGTGATGAAGGACGCCCAGGCAGAACAGAAAATCGGCAAATCCCTCTCGAAACGGGAGGCGTGTCAAATCGCCGAGAAAATAGATCACCTGTGGATTGGTGCGCAAATTCTCGCGCGCGACAAAAATGGCATCCGAAAAATCCACCAACACCAGTTCACGACACTGGTCAGCGAGCCAGTAACTCCAGCGACCGATACCACAGCCCAGATCACACACCCGACTGTTCTTCAAGGTTGCCAGATCGACAAGATCGAAATACCGATCAAACTCCACCCGGTGTTCCGGCAATACCCGATTGAAGGTCTTCCACTCCTCGCCAAAGGTGAACTGGATCTCCCTGTCCATCGTTTCGGAACCGGCGCTCCGCGCGCTGTCCAGATTGCGCTCTCCTCTCAGGAATGGCGGGTACTCCTCGGGAGAGAGCAACACAATGACATCCCCGACAATGGGATAAAGGCGCCCATTCACCATCAGCCCTTCTTCGGATATCCCGACACGATCCGTGGCAAAAATATCCTTCAGACTGTCCAGTTTGTCCGAATAATAAGAAGCGATCATATCCCTCCAACTTGATGATCCTCTGACCTCCGCACGGAGTCGTCCCAAGGAAAGACGCCTGGTGGACATCCGGCTTCACAAAACGTTTTTTCCAACGCACCGTTTCCCGGAAACCGTGGCAAGGCCCTCAATCAAGCGGCTTCCCGGTCTGGCACCGGGTCTGAGGATCGCTACACACGTCTGCCAAGGCTCTCCCCCGATCAACGGCGTCCTGACCAAAAAGCATGAGAACGAGCATCGAAGGCGTCTGAAAGACAATCTCGCCTGCCTGCTTCCGGATCACCTGTTCGACCAGAGATGCGTTCAAAACCCGGTGATGCCACCAACCGCTTTCGGCAACCACGGATTTCTTCATCTTTTCGACATCCAGTTCTCGAATATAGCATGATTTTGTCCATTCAGGAACCGGGCTGACCTTCCCGGCAGACAGGCCATGGATGTTGCTGTTTTGTGTATAATGTAAAGGCGGGTTGGGAACCACCAGGAACCGGATCGATTGTTCGGTGACAAACCGATTCAGAGGCTGTTCGCAGTTGTTATAATAAATCGCATGTTCTCCGAAATAAGGACGGATACTCCAGGGACGGGTACGATCCGCGGGATCTTCAAGAAAGACGATGCGATTGTTCGCATCCACCAAGGATCCGATTTTGTTGTGCAACTTACGTTGTATTGACACGTCTTGCGCAACAATTTTCTTGACCACCCCAGGAACCGCATGCCATGCAAACAAACCAACAAAAAAAGCCAGCAGTAAAACCGATCCAACAGGCGTGATCCAACGCGCGGAAATCGCATAAAGGGTAACCGACACGCTGATGACAAAAATCGGCAACAGTTGCAGATGATCTCGCATCTGGCGTATACTTGTCGGGAAAAACAAAGAAAAAACAACAGCAAAACACAGCATGACAATCCAGGGGGCATGCACCTTCAGCTCCCCTCCCCAGTCAGGGGGCACGGAAACACCAGAAAGACGCAGCAACAACAAAAGCATGGCCGCTCCAAACAACACAAACAGCGCCTTGACAAGCCCATCCGACAGCATCATGTTGTTCCTGACGAATGAGACAGGCACGGAAACCAGTTTAAGTCTTGATTTTATCTCATGAAAATCAAGCGTGAACCGCACTCTGTTGATCTGCGTCATACTGGTGGTCACAGTCGATCTGTCTTGTCCCGCAGCGACACTCGGATGCTGATGCATCCCGATCATGGTCAACAAGATCAAATAAACACCCAGGATACCGGCCATCAACGTACCCGAGGTGACGGCCATTTTTTTGGCTTGCGCTTTCCAGCCCTGCCTGATCGACAGCCCGTCGAGTACGACTACGGCAAAGAATCCGGGGGCATTTAACAGAACACTGGGATGGACATGACTTCCTTCGGCAAGCGCAACACCAGCCATCAGCAGATAGAACAATCTGACTCTCGACGTCACCTCCAGAAACCGAACCAGAAAATAAAAAGCCATCAACAGAAAGAATATTGACAACGTATGCAGAAACTCGATTCTGGAATACGTGATCAGAATGGGAATGCAAACATACCACACAGAGGCCAACCACCCGACCCACTGATTGGACAATCGCCGACAAACAAGAAGGATCAAGTATGCGTTACAAGCATCAATCAAGATATTGAAAATCTTGATGGCATAGTCCTGATTCTCAAACACCCTCAATGCCCATGAGAACAAATAGAACGAAACAGGGCGATAAAGCCTTGGCTGATCGATTTCCAGAATCTCCAGACCATGACGACCATCACTCCATCGCATGGCAAAGTGCCAATACAAGAACTCATCGCTCCCACCGACCCCAATCTCCGAAATTCGCAGGAAACGCAACAAAAGAACGCTGAATATCGTCAAGAAAAACGCAAGACCGACGATCTTCTGCGCTCGATCCGCATGGACAACGGAAGACCAGGTATTCATAAGCCTCCAACGAACCTGATGTGATTGCACCATTCAACCAACCTCTCGCGGGTCAGAACAAAGAACTCAATTTTTCGAGTCCAGATTGTACCATCAAGCACCGACTTGGCACTTACCCTCACCCGCGACCACCGGATCCAGAAAAAGCACAATGACATATTGGCTCAATTTGGATTCCAGAGGCTTGAGCATACCATTGAATTGCGATAATCTCCATACTGATCGTCACTCCGGCAGAAGATCGGGAATGGTGCCGCACCCCAGATCAAACCGCGCCCAAAAACGAAAGACTTGCGATGGGCAAAAAAAAGGGGAGCAGGTGCATTCGGGAGCATCCGACCACAGGACGAAATTCTCAATTTTCAAGGATCATCAACCGGTTCGAGGCGGACCACGATGACACCCGTGCCCGGTAAAAACCAGTCCGACCGACCCCGATCCAATCGTGCGACCGATCTCGGGTCAACCGTGTTCGCGCGCATCCGCCGGTTTCTGACCGCCTCCCTGCGTCGCCAATGGATGCTGGGTGCGGCCTCGGTTTTCGCGGGGTGGATGGGTTTGTTCATTTTCGATCTCGTTGTGGCCCAAGAAACGTTCCTCGAACGACAAAGTGAACGACACGCCGTGAATCTGAGTCGCCTGTTGGCCGTCAGCAGTCGCTCCAGGCTGCTTGCCAACGACAGGATCGGAGTCGCAGAGGTGCTGCACACCCTGGCGACCGATCACGAGATACGAAACGCCATGGTGCTTTCTCCCCAGGGGGAGGTGGTCGGGCACGAGGATCCGCAACGGGTCGGCACGCTGGTGGAGGATGCGGTCAGGCAGAAACTGCGGCCTGAAACCCATCAACCGGTGGTGTTGCTGTCGAACCCGCTCAAGGTCGATGTCGCCATGCCGATCCTGGACCAGGAACGGATGATCGGTTGGGCGCGCATCGCTCTTGATCGACATGTCAACCAGGACGAATGGCAGAGGGTCTCCCGCAACGGCTGGATCTTGACCCTCGCGGCCATTCTGATCGGCGCCCTGTTTGCCCGGTGGCTGGCTCACGACATGACATCGGGATTGTATCAACTCTTGAAGGTGGCCGAAGCCACGCGCAAAGGACGGCGGGACCTGCGCGCACCGGATGCGCGTCTGGATGAGTTGGGACAATTGGCAACCGGTTTCAACCGGATGCTGGATGCACTGGCCAAAAAAGAGCGCTCCCTGATCAAGATTCAACACCGTCTCGAAAACTCCAGGCAGGAGGCCAGAAATGCCGCGCGTCGTTTAAGCGTCAGTCACGCCTTCATGCACCAGGAACGCAACAAACTGCACACCATCCTCCACAGCACCCGCGAAGGGATCGTGATCACCGATGCCCAGGGTGAGATCATCATGATCAACCCCTCCGCCGAACGCCTGTTGCAGAAGTCCAGCGAACAGATCGAGACGGAAGGGTTCGACAAACTGGTGGATGATCCCGACTTCATCCGCGACTGTCTGGAGCACGAAGAGGATGGCCGCTCCTTTACGCGCGCCTACAAGGGCAGGATTCTGCATTTTGATGCCTCGACCTTCCGGGAGGAAGGAGCCCCCGTGGGTACGGCGGCGCTGATCCGCGACATCACCGAAGAGGAGCGACTGAAAGAGGAACGCAACGAAATCATCAACCGGGCACCCTTCGGAATCGTCGTTGCCGATGATCAGGGCATCATGCGGGGGTTCAATCCCGAGGCGACACGCATGTTCGGCCATGCTTCTTGCGAGATCATCGGCCAATCCATCCTGGCATTGATCCCGGAGGATCTGCACAAACGCTACGCAGCCCGATTCGGAAACCTGTTACATCCGGAATCGGGTGATCAAACGACGCAAGAGACGCTTGCCTTCGAATCCGAGGCGCTGCGCCGTGACGGCATCCGGTTTCCGATGCGCATGGCGGTCAATCGGATGCAACTGGACGGTCGCACCTCCCTGGTAGGGATGATCGTGGACATGACCGAGGAGAAGATCCTGCAGGAGGATCTGATCCGCTCGGAGAAAATGGCGGGGCTGGGTGGGATGGTGGCTGGCGTGGCACACGAACTCAATACGCCGGTCGGCATCGGCGTCACGGCGATCTCCGAATTGCAGGATCGCACCGCGGTTTTTGAGACGCTGTTGCAATCCGAAGGGATCAGCGAGGAGGAGTTGCAGGGCTACATCGCTTCCACGAAACGGTTGGTCGCCCTGGTGCAACTCAGTCTGGGGCGCACCGCCGAACTGGTGCAGAGCTTCAAATCCGTGGCAGCGGATCAATCCAGCGAACGCCTGCGCACGTTCCGTCCGAGAGCCTCGGTGGAAGTCTCGGTTCAGACCTTGCAGCACGAATTCGAGAACACCGGACTGTCGATCGAGATCCTGTGCGACGATTCGCTGGAGATTCGCAACGATCCCGGTGCATTCACCCAGATCGTCATCAACCTGCTCAGCAACTCCCTTCTCCACGGTTTCGCCCCTGGAGAAACCGGGCACATCCGGATGGCCTTCGAACGTCAGGAAGACGAACTCCGTTTCATCTACCGGGATGACGGGCGCGGCATGACGGAGGAGATTTGCCGTCGGATGTTCGATCCGTTCTTCACCACAAGCCGCGTTCAAGGCAGCAAGGGGTTGGGGATGCATACCGTCTACAACCTGGTCACCCAGACCCTGGGGGGCACCATCTCCTGCCAGAGCCAACCGGGTCAAGGGGTGTGCATGTGCATCCACATTCCCGACCTGCTCGAAGAGTCATGACATCCAAAAGGATATTACCGGAAAATCCGTGAATTATGTGATTGTTTACAAGCGTTGCACGCCATGCTATCCTTTCATGCAAACAGGAAAGGAAGGGCTTTCCATGCCTCTTATCCGACAGGGGTACACTCATGTTCAAGATCCTGATCGTCGATGACAACGAAGCGGAAATCCGCCGTCCGTTGGTACGTCTGCTGGGCCGCATATTCGATCCAGAATCGATTCTGGAGGCTGAAAACGGAAAAATGGCGCTCGATATCCTGCAATCCTCCGAAGAGCCGATCGGGGTGATCGTATTGGATGTCATGATGCCGGTCATGGACGGAATCACCGCCTGCAAGGCGATTCGCGGCATCGACGGTCATGATAACACCTACATCATCATGCTGACCGGACGCGATGGCGGATTGCCGGAAGGGTTGGAAGTCGGGGCCGATGTCTACATCCGCAAGCCCTGTGCCACGAACGAATTGATCGCCCTGGTGCAAAAAGGGTTGCTGGAGTACGAACAACGCAAGAATCAGCGCGATGAACGAAAAGAGTTGACCAACCTGTTGCACCGCGTCGAAGAGGAAAAATTCCGACTCCAACAAACCCAAACCATCCTCGACGTACCCTTCATGGAAGATTCGGGAGTCAATTGGCTGAACCTGGTGGATGACACTCGGTAACGTTCATGGAGGGGGACCTCTCGTGATCCCCCCTTGCCATGAAATTCCCGAAAGGAGGTCCATGGCAAGGTTTCCGAAGGGAGCAAGGGGGTTCTCCCCCCATCATGCAAGTTACGGTAACCTTTCGGATTGCATCACCCTCCGCCGACAGCAGGTTCATCAATCGGCATCACCTTCAATCGTTTCGATGGCCCTTGCATGGACAGAAGACGATCCCTTCGGTTGCTCATGTTCATGGTCGCCTTGGGCGGCACCCTGCTCTCCCTGGCCGGAGGCTATCTGACCGGTCATCTTCAAGCACAAATCCATCGAAAAGAGTTCGAGAAAGGGGCAAGCGAACGGTTCGAGGCGATCAACAACCGTCTCGGTCGCTATTTGGGGGTCGCGGAAGATCTGAGCGGTTTGTTCGCCGCCTCCCAACAGGTCGATCGTGACGAATTCGCGACCTATGTCCAGCCCATCCTGAAACGCCTGAAGGGGCTTCATTCACTCACCTGGAACCGAAGGGTGCTCGCGGCGCAACGGCAAGCCTTCGAGACGAAAACCGCGCGGGAATTCCCGGGTTTCCGGATTACGGAACAATCGAACACGGGAACGATGATGCCGGCTGCCCTGCGCGACGAGGCCATTGTCATCGACTATGTGGAACCGTTTTCCGGCAACGACAAGGCGTTCGGTTTCGATGTCGCCTCGGACCCCGTGCGCCTGGCCTCGTTCGAGTTGGCCAGGGACTCCGGAGAGACGACCGTCACCCCGCGGACCCTGCCGGTTCTGGAGAAGATCAACCAGTACGTCGCGCATATCATCCATCCCATTTACGCAAACGGCCAAACCGTCGAAACCGTCGAGGAGCGTCGTCACCATCTGTCGGGATTCGCCGTTGGCGTGATCTGCTTTCGAGACTTGATCGAATCCGCCATCGCCGGCCTGTCGCCGCGCGGCATCACCTTCTGGCTGCATGACATCTCCGACTCCGGGAAACCGGTTCTTCTCTACCGTCACCTGACCCGACTGGCCTCTCCAGGCGACGCACCGAACCATCCACCGTCCACCGACGCCCTGCATCTGGACAGAACCCTGACGATCGCCAATCGGCAATGGCTTTATACGGCCTTGCATCATCACGACATCCAATACGATGCGCATGTGTTCTCCAGGGGATTGTTCATCATTCCCTTGATTGGATTCTCCTTGACGATCCTCTCCCTGCTCTTCTTGAGGCGCCTGCTGCGCAACGAAACGGAACGGCTCGAACTGGAAACCGCCTTGAGAAATGGCGAGGAGCAGAAACGCATCATCATCGAACAGGCCCCTTTCGGCATCATCGTGGCTGACCGACAGGGAAGGATCCAGGAGTTCAACCTCGAGGCCGAACGCATGTTCGGGCATGCCCGCCCGTTGATCCTGGAGCAAAGCGTGACCGACCTGATTCCTCCTGCCTTCAAGAAAGCCCATGAGGCGGGATTCCGTCGTCATCTGGAAACCGGAAAGAGCCGCATTCTCGGACTTCCGCCGTTCGAAACCGAAGCGCTGCATCAGAACGGATCCACCTTTCCGGTGCGTCTGGCGGTCAACCGGATCCAGATGAAGGAGTCTCTCACCTTTCTGGCCGTCATCATCGACATCACCGAGGAAAAACGTCTGATCACGGAGTTGATTCAATCGGAAAAGATGGCCGCCTTGGGCAACATGGTGGCCGGGGTGGCCCACGAGATCAATACGCCCGTGGGCATCGGCATCACCGCCTCCTCCGATCTCGAAGACCGGATCCGCGCCTTTGCGCTCACCCTGCGACAGGAAGGGATCTCGGAAGAGGAACTTGAAACGTTCATCCTGGCAGCCGGACGGATGGCGGAGCTGATCCGGGTCAATCTGGAGCGGGCCGCGGATCTGATACGCAGCTTCAAATCCGTGGCCGTGGACCAGTCCTGCGAAGAGATGCGTCCGTTCAAGATCCGGGATTGCGTCGAATCCGCGATCAAAACGCTGCATCCCGAACTGCGCACGACCCGACTCGAAATCGACATCGACTGTCCGGAAACGCTGGAGATTCTCAGCCATCCCGGAGCCTTTTCGCAAATCGTCATCAACCTGGTCAACAACTCCCGCATTCACGGTTACACCCCGCCCGCGGAAGGCCACATCACCATCACGTTCAAGGAGGTGGGGGCCTCGCTGTATTTCAGTTACAGCGATGATGGCGCCGGCATGAGCGACGCGGTGGTGAAACGGATTTTCGATCCGTTCTTCACCACGAATCGTCAGCACGGCGGAACCGGCCTCGGGATGCACATCGTCTACAATCTGGTGACGCAGACCCTGGGCGGGACCATTGACTGCCACAGCGCCCCCGGACAGGGAACCCATTTCCGGATTCAAATCCCCCTGGATCAGGGCCGGAAAACGCAACACCTGTCCATTGGGAATGATTCGATCCGGACGACGAACAGGAGCGGCACATGACAAGGGATGATCAAGCCAGTCAACTCGAACGACTCCGCAAGGAGATCGAGGTGCAGCATGCCATCAACGCCTTCCTGAAACACTCCCTGGCGGCGACCCATGTCGATCAGCTGCTCAAAGAGGTGTTGGAGCTTTTTCCGCACCTGACCTTTCTGGGAGCCCAGGACAAAGGGGCGGTTTTTCTCATGGACGAACAGAAGCAGTCCCTGGTCCTGGTGGCCCATCGCAACCTGGCCGACGACCTGTTGACCCTGTGCGCCGTGGTGCCGTTGGGACACTGCCTGTGCGGACGGGCGGCGCTCACCGGACACATTCAGTTCGCCTCCGAGGTCGATGAACGACACGAGATCCGTTTTCCCGGCATGCACCCTCATGGGCATTTCAATGTCCCCATCCTGGTCGATGGCAAAGTGGCGGGGGTGATCGTTCTCTATCTCCACCATCGTGCGCCCATGGATCCGGAGTGCGTCCGGTTTCTCGAAACCGCCGCGACCATCGTGGCAGGAGCGCTGAAACGGCTGCAAACCGAACAGCAGGTGCGGATCAGCGAAGAGATGAAACGCATGGTGATCGAAAACACCCCGTGCGGCATCATCACGGTCAACCAGCATGGCATCATCCGGATCTTCAACTCCGCCGCCGAACAGTTGTTTGGGTATGACAAAGAGGACATAAAAGGCAGAAGCATCATCGATCTCGTGCCCTTGCCCCTGCAAAATTCTTCGAAAAACATCATGCAATGCTGCATCGATACGCACAATGTGCCTATTCTGAGCGTGCCCTTCGAGGCAGAAGGCATGCGTCGGGATGGCTCGGTTTTTCCGGTGCGTTTGGCCATCAACCGCATTCACGGGCTGGAGGACTGTTTCTTCATCGCCATCATCATCGACATGACGAATGAAAAACGACTGCTCGAAGAGATGGTGCATCTGGAAAAAACCATCATCGAGTACGCCCCTTTCGGGATCGTCGTCACGGATAACGACGAACATATCCTGACCTTCAATCTCGAGGCCGAGAATTTGTTCGGCTACTCCCGAAACGAGGCCATCGGTCAAAAGGCTTCCGAATTGATTGCGCAGGGGATGCGTCACTTCTATTCGCAGGGTATCCGGAGCCCTTTCTCATCCGAGAAAAGAGGGATGAAGGCCTTCGAATCCGAAGCCATCCGCAAGGATGGCTCGTTTTTTCCAATCCGTCTGGCTGTCAACCGCATCGTGTTGCGGGGAAAACCCGCCTTCCTGGGCATGATCGCCGACATATCCGAAGAGAAGCGGTTGTATGCCGAACTGGTCCAATCGGAGAAAATGGCCGGACTGGGCAGCATGGTGGCCGGCGTGGCCCATGAAATCAACACCCCGGTCGGAATCGGCGTCACGGCGGCATCCGAACTGGAAGAACGAACCCGGGAATTCAACACCTTGTTGCACAACGAGGGGATTTCCGAGGAGGAGTTGGAAGGGTATATCGCCTCGACCTCCCGGCTGGCCGGGTTGATTCGTTTCAACCTGGAACGGGCCGCCGACCTGGTACGCAGCTTCAAATCCGTGGCCGTGGATCAATCGAGCGACAAGCTGCGCACCTTCAAACTGCGCGCCTATGTGGAATCGTCCGTCTTGACCCTGCATCACGAACTCCGCCATACCCAGTTGCTGGTGGCCGTCGTCTGTCCGGATGACCTGGAGATCCGCAGCCATCCGGGCGCCTTTTCCCAAATCATCCTCAACCTGATCAACAACTCCAGAATTCACGCCTTCGATCCCGATCAGGCCGGTCAGATCACCATGGAGTTTCAGGTCGAAGGCGACCGACTGATTTTTGTCTATCGTGACAATGGAAAAGGGATGACGGAGGAGGTCAGCAACCGCATTTTCGAGCCTTTCTTTACAACCCGACGCGATCTGGGCGGCAGTGGCCTCGGGATGCACATCGTCTACAACCTGGCGACCCAGACCCTGGGAGGGGCCATATCCTGTCAAAGTTCGCCAGGAAACGGTCTGTTGGTGCGCATCGCCATCCCTTTGATCCGGTAACCATCAGGAGTGAGCGATGTTGTCATCTTGGCACAGTGTCACGGCAAAGATCATGCTCTTTGTTCAGCTGTCCCTCTCCGCGATCATTCTGTCACTCTCGTTCTATCATGGTCAGCAAGCGGAAACGACCATTCTTGCCCAGAACGAACGGTCCCTGAAAATACTGGCCTCCAGCATCAGCAGTGGAATCCACACCATCATGCTCTCCGGAGAAGGGACTCTTGCCGGAAGTTTCATCGAGGCCATTCGCATGGACACGAAGATTCTCGATGTCCGCATCCTCCGGCCCGATGGCCTGGAAGCTTTTCAGGACAACCGCACGATTCGCCATGTCAACGAGCAGATCGGTCAGGAGCGTTTCACGCACCGGAGTCAGGAAAATTTGTTGCGCATTCTTGAAGCGGATGATCCCAATCTGTTGAACGCTCTGGCGCAAAAGAGACCCCAATCCGTGTACCATCGCTTGGACGAACAAGCCGTGATGACCATTCTGGCGCCCATCCAGTTTGAAAAGCCCTGTATCTCGTGTCACACGGATCGTGCGCACACCTTGGGCGTCATGAAGATCACCACCTCCCTCTCCCAGGTGGAGTCCGATATCCGTCGCACCCACCAGGAAGCGCTCCTCATGGGAGCGCTCGCGCTGATCATCGTCTTGTCCTTGAGTTATCCGATGATGCGTCGTCTGCTGATCCTGCCACTGGCACGGCTCAAACGTTCCATGGATCGGGTGGCCGATGGCGATCTGACGGAACGCATTCAGGTTCCCGGCAAGGACGAACTCAGCCGGATCGCGGACACCTTCAACGAAATGGCGGCCCGCCTTCATGCCACCCATGCCGGACTGCAACAGGAACGCGACAAGCTGGGCACCATCATCCACAGCGTTCAGGAAGGGATCGTGGTGACGGATGCGCACGATCGGATCATCCTGGTCAATCCGGCCATGGCACGACTGCTCGACAAATCGATGGGGCAGATCGAGGCAGACGGCTTTCTCAATCTGCTGGATGATCCCGCCACCTTGCGTCCCTTCCTGGATCAGGAGGGTCAAGCGCTGCCGACCACCCTGACCTACAAGGAGAAACATCTGCAGGTGCAGGCCTCGACCTTCCACGAAGGCGGAAAACGCATCGGTTCGGCAGCGCTGATTCGCGACATCACCGAGGAGTTCAGACTTCGGGAGCAGTTCCAGGAGATCATTCGACAAGCCCCCTTCGGGATCATCGTCGCCGACGACCAGGGGAGGATTCATCTCTTCAATCCGGCGGCGGAGCGGATGTTCGGCGCGACAAGCACCGACATGATCGGCGAAAACATCGTTGCCTTGATCCCTCCGTCACTGGCCGAAAAACACGCCGTTCAGTTCCAGCGTTTCTTTCTGCCTGATCGGGAGCGAACGGATCATGCTCCGACGTTCGAATCGACCGCCCTGCGGCAAGACGGTTCGACCTTTCCCGTCCGGCTGGCGGTCAACGCGATGCGGCTGGATGGACGCCGGGCGATCGTGGGCATGATCTCGGACATCTCGGAAGAGAAACAGATGCTGGAGGATCTCATCCAGTCCGCCAAGATGGCCGGACTCGGCTGCATGGTGGCAGGGGTGGCGCATGAAATCAACACCCCCGTGGGCATCGGCGTGACGGCTGCCTCCGAATTGAAGGAGCGCACCGCCGCTTTCCAAACCCTGGTCCAGACCGAAGGGATCAGCGAAGAGGAGTTGAATGCGTGCATCGACTCCACGAAACGGTTGACCGATCTGACCTTGCACAATCTGATCCGCGCCGCGGAACTGGTACGCAGCTTCAAATCCGTGGCCGTGGATCAATCCAGCGAGCAGGCGCGCACGTTCAAGGTCCGGGAGTATGCGGAATCCACCATTCTGACCATGCATCATGAACTGCGTAACAGTCGGTTGCGCATCCGCATCGACTGCGATGCCCAATTGGAGATTCATTGCCATCCCGGAGCGATCTCCCAGATCCTCATCAATCTGATCAACAACTCGCGCATCCATGCCTTCGAGCCGGACGAGGATGGCGAGGTGATCCTGGAGTTCCAGGCCATGGGGGATCGTTTGCGTTTCGTGTACCGGGACAATGGCAAGGGGATGACGGAGGAGTCCCGGCAGCGCATCTTCGAGCCGTTCTACACCACCCGCCGCGATCTCGGCGGCAGCGGTCTGGGCATGCACATCGTCTACAATCTGGCCACCCAGAGTCTGGGGGGAACCATCTCTTGTCAAAGCGCACCAGGATGTGGCATAACCATTCAAATGGAAATACCTCTGACCCGCTGATCAGGCGTGATCAGCAACGCCGATATTCGGGATTGCCAGGGATGGTCGTTCCTGTTTTCCAGGCATGCGGGAGAACACAATGGCCAAGATTCTGATCGTCGATGACAATGAACGCGAGATCCGGCGTCCTCTGGTCCGGCAGATGGGGCGAATCTTCGGTCCGGACAAGATCCTGGAAGCGGAAAACGGTCAGCAGGCCCTGGAGATCGTGGAACGCGAACACCCCATGGTCATCCTGCTGGATGTCATGATGCCGGTCATGGACGGCATCTCCGCCTGTCGTCTGATCCGCAGCAAACCGCAGTTCAGCGGACTCTACATCATCATGCTGACAGGCCGCGAAGGCGGGTTGGCGGAAGGTCTGGATATCGGCGCGGATGCCTATGTGCGCAAGCCCTACGACATCGACGAACTGACCGCCTTCGTGCGCAAGGGGCTCAAGCAGTCCAAGGAACGCAGCGTTCCGGCCATGGATCCGGTGACCGGACTGTTCAACGAATCCTTTTTCCTGGAATCCCTGTTGGCGGGTGAATTGGCCCGCGCCACCCGTTACGAACTCAATTTCTCCCTCATCCGGTTTCGTCTCGACCTGCCCGTATCGGAAGCGGAACCGGACGACGAACTGCTGCGTGCGGTCTCCCGCCTGCTCTCCTTTCGGGAGAGCGATCGGGTGGCCTATCTGGGCGGTCATGACTTCGTGGTGATGTTGCCAAGCACGCCACCGGCCCATGCTCTGGGGATTGCCAACCGTTTGTGCAAACGGGTCGCGGAGAGCGCCTTTCCCGGTCACGGACCACTGACGGCCAGCTTTGGCGTGGCCAGCTTCGATTTTGCGGAAGGGCTGTTGATGCAACTGGCCGAGGATGCCCTGAATCAGGCGCAACTTCAGGGTGGCGGCATGGTACGCGTGGCAGGGGCGTAATCGATCGCGACACACACGCTTCATTCGATAAAGGAACAACCCCATGGAAGACAAAAAAGAGCGGGAAGGCCGAATTCTGATCGTGGACGACAAGGTGGAGGAGGAGTTGAACACTCTGGTGCGCTCTCTCACCCGTTTGGGCTACGTGGTGCATACCAGCGTCAATGCGGCCGGCGCCTTTGCCAAACTCAAGGAGACGCCGATCGACGTGGTGGTCACCGATTACAACATGCCCTTCGCGGATGGGCTGGAACTGTTCCACAAAATCCGCGCCACCTTCCCGGAGATGCCGGTCATCATGATGAGCGGCGTCGGATCCACGGAAGTGGCGGTGGAATTCATGAAGGCACGGGGCACGGATTACATCTCCAAACCCGTGAATCTGAACGAAATCGACCAAAAGATCCGTCGCGCCGTGGGCATGGCCCTGAATGTGGAATTGGGACATCTGCGCAAGACGCTCGAATTGGTCAAAGGGCATCTCAACCTGGCTTCGGCCAGCGGTCGCTCCATTTTTGCCGCCGCGGATCGCATCCGGGGCAATGAATCGGAGGTGCGGGAGATTCTCTCCGCCTCCCGCAATCTCGGACAAAATCTCATCGCCGCGATCAAGGCCATCGAATCCCACGAAGAGGGCAAACGTCACGATGGGTAAAATCCTGATCGTCGATGACGAAGAGGACCGGATTCTCACCCCTTTGGTACGACAACTGGGCCGGGTGTTCGGTGGCGAAAACGTCGAGGGCGTGACCAGCGTCACCTCTGCGCTTCAATACGCCGAACAGGAAAACATCGACGTGGTGGTCACCGACCTCATGATGCCCGAGCGGGACGGCTACGATTTCTGCCGAACCTTTCGTTCCAATCCTCTGAATCTGGGATACATCATCATTCTTTCGGGACGCGATGGCGGCATCGCCGCCGGATTGCGCGCCGGTGCCGATGTCTATTTTCGCAAACCCTACGACATCGACGATCTGGTCGCCCAAATCGAAAAAGGAATCGAGGTCACGCGCAACCGCCTGTTTTCCATGCAGGATCTTTTGACCGGACTCTTTCTGCGCCGCATCTTCGACGCGGTATTCACCCTGGAGGCGGCCAAACTGCACCGCATGCCGCAACCGCTCTCCGCGATCATGTTCGACATCGATCATTTCAAGAAGATCAACGACACCTTCGGTCATGCCGTCGGTGACATCGTGCTGCACGATGCCGCGCAACTGCTCAAGAAATGCAGCCGCAAGAGCGATCTTTTCGTGCGTTATGGCGGCGAGGAGTTCCTGCTGTTGCTTCCCGGAGCCTCCGAGGACAAGGCTCTGGAAATCGCCCAGCGTCTGCATCAGGCCATGGTTGACTACACGTTCCCGCAAGCCGGTCGGGTAACCGCCAGTTTCGGCGTGGCCACCACCACGCACCATCCAGAGAACCTGGTGACCCGGGCCGATCAGGCTTTGTACGCCGCCAAGAACGCCGGTCGCAACCGGGTCGTCACCGCCGACCCGGAAGGGAATCCGCCGACATGAAACCCCTGGTCCTCATCGCGGCGGCTCTGACGGAAATCCGCCTGCTGGCCAGAATCCTGGAAAAACAGTTCGAAATCGCCATTGCGCTCGATGGGGAGAAAACCATCTTCGCCACCCGGCAGCGCAAACCGGATGTGATCCTGCTGGATGAGAAAATCCGTCTCGCCGATGGCGGGATGGTCTGCACCCGCATGCGGGACGAAATCCCGGAAAGCCAGGAGATTCCCGTGCTGTTTCTTCTGGACAGCGGCGCGCATCGCAGCCTGGCACGGGAACAAGGCGCCGTGGATTATCTGCATAAACCCTTCGAAAACGAAGAGGTCCTCTCGCGCGTCCAGACCTTCGCCTCCTTGAGCCAGATGCAGCGTGCCCAGAAACGCTACAGCGATTCCTTGGAGGTCACGGTTCGGGAGCGCACCCGAGCGTTGGAGGAGAGTCGCCGGGAGACCATCTACATGCTGGCCCGGGCCGGCGAATTCAACGATACCGATACAGGGGTGCATATCTGGCGCATGTCCGCGTATGCCCAGGCGTTGGCCGTGGCTGCCAAGGCATCCCAAAGGGAGTGCGAGTTGCTGCAACTGGCTGCACCGATGCACGACATCGGCAAGATCGGCATTCCCGACTCCATCCTGAAAAAACCCGGCAAACTGGATGCCGACGAGTGGCAGGTCATGAAAACCCATACCCGCATTGGCCGGGATATCCTGTTGGAGAGCCAGGATCCGCTGTTCCAGATGGGCGCACTGATCGCCCATCAGCATCACGAACGTTGGGATGGACAGGGGTACCCGCAGGGGATCCAGGGCGATGCCATTTCGATCTGGGCGCGCATCGTCAGCGTGGCCGACGTGTTCGATGCCTTGACCATGAAACGCCCCTACAAGGAGGAGTGGCCGGTGGAGAAGGCCGTGGAAGTCATGCGCAAGGACAGCGGATCCCATTTCGATCCGAGAATGGTGGAACTCTTTCGGGGCATTCTTCCGGAAATTCTCCGCATCAAAGAGGAGTTCGGTCAGCGTTGAGATCGATGGGCCGTACCGTTTTCAATCCAGCGTCCGCACCTCCAGCATGATCCACTTCTCCTGTCCCTTGGAATCGCAAATGACCCGTCCCGACAGCAATACCGGCACCCCTTTTCCCGATCCGCTCCGCACGGTTTTCGGGATCTCCCTTGCCTTGGTATTGGCAAGCAGATCCTCCAGAAGCGGTCCCATATCGCTTTCTGAAAACAGCTGCCCTACCGGAAGATCCCGCAATTCCTGCGCCGGACGCCCGATCAACCGGACAGCCGCAGGATTCATGTAGCGGATTCGTCCAAGCGGGGTCGGCGTACACAGGATCAATCCGACACTCAACGACGTGATGATGTCCTGAAAGGCCCAACGGCTTTCATTCAGATTGCCGACCTGATTTTCCAAGACCTGCTGCTTTTCCAGATTGGCCTGGTATTCGGCCACTTCCGCCATACCTTTTTGCACGATGGCGAGCAACTCCTCGAACGAACAGGGTTTGCGCAGATAGACGTCGGCACCCACTTCAAGCCCTTCGGGCAGCCCCCCCTCCCGGCCCGTCAGCATGATGATGTACGTGCCGTTGTTCTCCGGCAAGGAGCGAATCACCCGGCAGGCCTCGATCCCATCCATGAGCGGCATCATGACATCCAGGATGATCACCTCCGGACGGTGCCTGGCAACCATTTCGACCGCCATGCGGCCATTCGCCGCCTCCAGGATGCGTTCTTCACCAAAGACGCGGCCCAATTGTCTTTTCAGGGGTTGACGCACCTCTTCTCGGTTGTCATCGACAATCAGAATACCAGACATGATTATTATTATCCTTCCAGAGACAATGGCAATGTGAAGGTAAAATGAGACCCCTGACCCGGAGTGCTCCGCACCTGGATCTCTCCACCCTGTCTGCGCACCAGTTCACGCGTGATGGGCAACCCCAGACCCGTGCCTCCGGCTTGACGGGTCGCAGAGTTGTCCACCTGCTCGAACGCCTCGAAGATGAGAGAGAGCTTTTCCGGAGGAATGCCGCACCCGGTATCCGCGATGCAGAACGACGCCTGGCGTTCCTCTCGAACGACCGACAGGGTGACGGATCCCGCGCTGGTGAACTTGATGGCATTGCCCAGCACGTTGAACAGGATCTGCTTGAACCGCTTTCCATCGGCAAGCACGGAGAGATCCTCATCCAGACGCACCTCCAGCTGCAATCCTTTTTTGTCGGCCAGGGGGCGCAAGGTGGCGAGGACATCCTGAATCGGTTGCCGGACCGGATGGGGGGTGATGGAGAGGGTCAATTTGCCGGCCTCGATGCGGGCGAAATCCAGAACATCTTCGATCAACCCCAGAAGATGCTCCACGGATTTCAGCCCTTGCGAAGCGATCTCTTCCACCTCGTCGCGTGTCTCCTGGAGAGCGGCGGTGAATTGGCTCTTCAGGTTTTCATCGTGCATGGAACCAATCAGCGCCTGGAGTCTCTTCATGCCGACGAACAGATGGAACTGACTTTTGAACTCTTCGAACGGCCCCTTGGTCCCTTGCAGAGGGGTGCGAAGTTCGTGGCTCATCATGTGCAGGAAATTGGATTTGGCCTGACTGGCCGCATCCGCGGCCCGGCGCAATTCGCTCTCCCGTTGCCGGGCCAAATCGAGTTCACGGATATCCCGATGCGCACGCAGGGCAACCTTGAGCGCTGTTTTCAATCTCCGGCTGGTAAGATCGGTTTTTTCCAGAAAATTATTGATATCATACTCTTCGAAGATTTTTTCTTCGGGAAACTGACCGGCCTGACCGGTCCGCAACAGAATCCGCAGATTCTGGTTGCGAAGTTCTTCCCGGATGAATTTCACGACATCCAGACCTGCATGATTGGTCTCCATGACCACATCCAGCAGGATGACCGCCGCATCTTCGTGTTTTCTCAACAGTTCTCGCGCTTCCTGACCGGAATGACCCGCAATCAACCATAAATGGCGCCCCTCGAACGTAAAATCTCGCAACACCTCTTCCGTCAGTATATGAATCTGGGGGTCGTCATCCACCACAATGATCTTCCATGAGGATCCGGATGTCTTGTCATATTCCGTGCGCGCTTCACTTTTTTTCTTGAAAACCATGATCTTTTTTTCAGGAGTTTGTTCAATCCCGTTCATTGCGCACATCCTGGTTGAAGATTATATCCGTGACATGGGCTCTTTCTGGAACAGAATGGCCTGGTTCTCCATGAGGCAGGTTTGGTGGTTCCCTGAATGGAATCACCAAACCTGCACGAACCGAAAAAAACGATTCGTTCTTCTCAAATTGCCGCGCAATTTGACGGGCCATGAATGGCCCGCGTCGGCTGTTTGGCATTTGCCAAACAGCCTCTCTGCGAGACGGTCGTAATCATGTCGTCAATACTATCCACGATCTCGGTTTCCGGATTGATAAACTCGACACCCACGCCAGAATCATTGAACCACGCCAATCGACAAGGCATTTCCAACACATAGGGGCTTATATTGAATAGAAATTGAGGTTGAACGAACAGTTTCAGCACACCATCCTTGCAATTCAGAAACTGATCTTCAATAGGAATATCCATCCGGATCCCACCGGAACTGATATCGACTACCGGAACATTGTACAGAAACCCTGTTCGGCAATGAAAAGCGGCCTTGATCGAGAAAGCAACCCGAATATGCGTTCGTCGTTCCCTGCTCATGACTGTTCCCGACATGTTGATCTTGGAGAGAAAATACTATTTTTTTGCAACTGTTCAGGATCCCCGTGAAGGGACCGGGGACTGCAAGATTCCCGACGGAGGTTCGGGGGCGGCGCCTCCGAGGTTTCGACTTTAGCTTTTGGCGCGCTCGACAAAGAACATTCTTGCGCGCTTGGCAACCCTTCAGGCCCCTACATTTGGCGAGGTTCCGAAATGGTTACCATTTTTTCATTATCACGCCGAACGATCCATCAATGCAACAGAAATCCCAGGGCAATCGTTACTGAACGGACGTTCCACCGCTCTTTCATGGCGACGCCACCTTGAAGGCTCCGACTGTACGTCAAAGCCGCAAAGAGCCCTTCTTTACCGTGGAACTCCCGCAAGGGAGGTCCACGGTTGGTGGGGGTGAGGGGGTTCTCCCCCCATCATGCAAGTTTGTGCGTGTCATTTGTTTGTGGCCGTCATTCTGCTCAGGCGAAAAAGCGCAACAAGCGCCGTCCATTGAAAATCACCAGCAGACTGGTGCCCATGTCGGCCAGTACCGCCATCCACAAAGTGGCCACGCCGAATCCGGCCAGAATCAGAAAGAAACTCTTGATGCCCAAAGCCAGGACGATATTCTCCCACAGAATCCGCCGGGTGGCTCGACCCAGGCGCACAAACTCGGCCACCTTGCCCAAATCGTCGTTCATGATCGCCACGTCGGCGGTTTCCAAAGCCGTATCCGTGCCCGTGGCGCCCATGGCGATGCCGATGGATGCCCGTGCCAGGGCCGGGGCATCGTTGATGCCATCGCCCACCATGGCGACCACCCCGAATTGGTCCATCAACCCTTCGATGGCGCGAAGTTTCTCCTCAGGCAGCAGTTCGGCGCGCACGTCTTCGATACCGGCATGACGGGCGATGGCTTTGGCGGTGGCCCTGTTGTCGCCGGTCAGCATGGTCACGGTGATGCCCAACTCCCGCAGGCGCTCCACGGCGTGAGGCGCGCCTGCCCGCATCCGGTCAGCCACGGCGATGATCGCCAACGGTTCACAAAAAGATGAAAGCACCACCACCGTCTTTTCATCCTGTTCCAGGGGCAGAAGGATCTTCTCCACCTCCGGGCGGCACAGCCCCAACTCCTCCAACAGGCGATGATTGCCCAAATGATGAACCTCTCCGGCGATCGTTCCCCGCACGCCCCGCCCGGCCAGAGCTTCGAAATGACGCACCTGGAGCAATGGTCGTTCTTTTCCCCAGGCTGCCAGGATCGCGGCGGATACCGGATGCTCGGAGTGGGATTCCAGACTCGCGGCCAGCCGCAGCACCTTCTCTTTGTCGTGATCATTCAGGACCATGCAATCCGTCATCTCCAGCTGACCGTGAGTCAGGGTTCCGGTCTTGTCCAGGGCCACGGCACGCAGGGCATGGGCCTGCTCCAGATACAACCCGCCCTTGATCAGGATGCCCCGCCGCGCCCCGGCGGCCAGGCCGCTGACCACCGTCACCGGAGTGGAGATCACCAATGCGCATGGGCAGGCCACCACCAGCATTACCAGGGCGTTGTAGACCCATACCGAAAAGGATGCGCCGAACAGCAACGGCGGCAGGAGGGCGATGCCCGTCGCGATGCCCACCACCGCCGGGGTGTAGTAACTGGCGAACCGGTCCACGAAACGCTGCATGGGCGCCCGTTTGGCCTGAGCCTCCTGCACGGTGTCGATGATCCTGGCCAAGGTGGAGTGGCGAAAATCGGCGGTGGCGCGAAACTCCAGCACGCCGGAACCGTTGATCGATCCGGCGAAAAGGGGCTGACCGGTCTCCTTCATGACAGGCACGCTCTCCCCGGTGATCGGGGCCTGGTTGACCTCGGAACGCCCCTCCGTCACCACGCCGTCCAGAGCGATGCGCTCCCCCGGTTTGACCCGGAGAACGCTGCCGACGCTCACCGAGGATGCGGACACACTCTCCCATTCCCCGGTGGCGTTGCGGAGGGTGGCCGTTTCCGGCGCCAGGGCCATCAGCCCCCGGATGGCGTTGCGCGCCCGGTCCATGGAGAGCGCCTCGATGCGCTCGGCCAGACCGAACAGAAAAACCACCATGGCCGCTTCGGGCCACTGGCCCAGCGCCATGGCCCCCAATACCGCCAGACTCATCAAAAAATGGATGTTGAGGGAAAAATGACGCACGGCGATCCAGCCGCGCTTCAAAGTGCCCACACCTCCGACCGCAAGCGATGCCAGGGCCAGAGCGACGATCCATGGCGATTGCTCGTCCAGCCCACCCCAGACCAGCCCTTCCGCCACCAGAGCGGCCAGGCCGGCAACGGTCGTGATGGTCCACTCCCGACGGGAAACGCTGGTCCGGGGCGGGAGCGAACGGCCCGGAAGCGTATCGGCCACTGTCGGCTCCGGGTCCGGTTCCATGTTCACGGTGCGCAGGGCAGCGCAGATCATCTTTCGATTGGCTCCGCGATGGATCACCATCAATTCCCGGCGCATGAAATCGAAGTCAAGATGCAGGATCTCTTTCATGTCCATCAAAGCCTTGCGGATCAGATCGGCCTCCGTGGGACAGCAGAGTCGGGAAACCCGCAACACCATACGGTCGCCATGCAGAACCGCCGGAAAAGGCAGTCCGGATGACACGCTGGCACTCTCGGAAGCGCAAGATCCAGAGCAGCAGGTCGTCGTCGATTGGGAAGGCATGCATGTCTCCTGTGGATCGGTTCGGGAAATCGTGCGATCATTACACACCCTGTAGCAGCTACGGAGTCAAGCCTATTTTTCAGGAGCATGTCATGCGAATCGGTGAACTGGCCCGACGGGCGGGTTGTGATGTGGAAACCGTGCGTTACTACGAGCGCGAGGGGTTGTTGGCAGAGCCGGAGCGGGAGAGTTCCGGCTACCGCCGTTATGATGCGCCCCATCTGGAGACGTTGCAGTTCGTGCGGCACTGCCGTTCGTTGGGCATTAAACTGGTCGAAATCAGGCAGTTGTTGAATTTCCGCCACCATCCGGATGAAGACTGCGCAGGCGTGAACGCCCTGCTCGATGTACAGATCGTGCGGGTGGATGCGCAGATCACCGCCATGGGAATGCTCAAGGAGCAGTTGATGCTTTTGCGCGGAGAGTGCGAGCAACGGCAAACCAACCGGCGCTGCGGCATCCTGCGTTCCCTCAACGACGCAGCCCGGGGCGCTCCCTGTCCCTGCCATGCCAAACCGGTGGGGATGATTCAATCGTGACGCACCACCACCCAAAAGGCGGAATACCGGGATTCTGGTGGTGCCTTACGATCATCCAACCCTTTCCTCATCCATCTGTTATCGAAAGAATGGTGCGTGACACAGATGTTTGTATTGCACCATGTGGATTCCAGGATATTCATGGTGTGATCATGACGCATAAAGATGCATGCGATGCCAAGGAGGCCGCAATCATGGCGTCAGCACGGAATGTGAATCCAGGCGCTTGGATGTTCGGGATGCATGGACCTCTTTGCGACGGGCGTTTGGGGATGCTATGCTGGCTCTTCTCCACGGTTCGCGATTGAATGCACGGTCGCGGCGTGGTCAAGGGGTTGGCCCCGGCCACCCGTTCATTCCACAACTGAAAAAGGAGGGGACAGGCATGAAGCGCATGGCATTTGCCGGCTCGTTGCTGGCCATGATGATCGGGATGAGCGCCTCGGTTCAAGCCGCCGAGTTCGGCACGGCGGACGAGGCCAAATCGATGCTGGAAAAAGCGGTCGCCGCGGTCAAGGCGGACAAGGCCAAGGCCCTGGAAATGTTCACCAAAGGCGAGGGCGGTTTCAAGGATCGTGACCTCTATCCCGGCTGCGGCGACGCGGCAGGCAACTTCTCGGCCCATCCGACCCTGGTCGGAAAGAGCCTGAAAGAGTTGAAAGACAAGAACGGCAAGGGGCTTGGAGCGGAGATGTACGCCGCCGCGCAGGAGGGCAAGATCAGCGAAGTCAGCTACATGTGGCCGCGTCCGGGCAGCTCCGATCCGGTGCAGAAGGTCAGCTTCGTCACCAAGGTGGGGGATCAGGTCTGCTACGTAGGCTACTACAAATAAGCCACGAGCGTTGGATGGATTCAGAGGCTGTTTGGCAAATGCCAAACAGCCGACGCGGGCCATGCAGGGCCGGCCAAATTACGCAGCAATTTGAGAAGCACGAATCGTTTTTTTTCGATTCGTGCTTCTCAGAGAGTCAATCGGTCGGCGGTCCGTCACGGCACCGCCGACCCTCCTCCACCCAAGGCAAGCCCGCACCACCCGCCGGTGGATCCCGGCCCTGTTTCGGCTTCCGCGCCAAGACAACCGGACACATCCTCTCCTACCGCGCCAACCGGGACGACCTCACCCCTTTTCGTCGTGATAGTAGGTCGCGGCGATCTTCTGGATCTCCGGGGTGTTGAGGTAGGGCATGTACCTCTTGTCCTCGCCGAGGATGTGGCCGACCAGCCACTGGTTCAGAAACACCACCACCGCGTCCACCACCGCGTTGCGGGTTTCATCGTCCTGGGCCTTGTTGAAACGGGAACGGAATTCGCACAGATTCTCGCGGATCTTGTCGTGCAGTTCCTCGTGCTCATCCAGCTCCACATAGCCGGCCTTGCGCATCAGACGCTCCTCGAACCGGAAATGGCTGGTGACATAGCCGCGCAGCTGCACGAAAATCCGGTCCAAGGTCGATTCGGTGTCGCCGTTGTGGACCGAATCCATCAACAGTCCGAACAGTTGAAACAAACGTTGATGCTGATCATCGATGGGGCCAACCCCGACGCTGTATTCCGGTTTCCACATGGCCGTTATCCTTGTATCCTGATGGAGTCAAGAGAGATGATGCGCGCAATGGTCTGTGCAGTCGATAAAATGAGTTGATAAGCGAGAACCCCCCTCCAGGCAAGCAAAAAAACGAGCAAGATCAAAAATTTCCGGATCAGCTTATCATGATATTCTGAAATTAAAATATTGATGGTGGAATTGCGGAACTTTTTGGTATAGCATCGACTCTATTCTGAAATGTAACCATGCAATAATTATTGGCAAGCCAACACATCGGCTTGATGGGGAAACACCCCCACCCCACCCGAAGATCACCTTGCGGAAGGGGCGAAGTAAACTTGGCCTGATGGGGGGAGCCCCCTCACCCCCGACCGTGGATCTCTCTGACGGGAGTTTGACGGTAAAATAAGAATCAATATAAGAATCGTCTTTGGTTTTTCATAAGCGTCACGGGAGCGACCTCATGAGCGAACAACAAAAAAAAAATGATGAAAAGTTTCAACTCAACCCAACCCCAATGATCGACGAGCTGGAAAAAGGGCCTTGGCCGAGCTTCGTCAAGGGGTTCAAGGAGACCGCCCAACGCACCGGCAAGACCATGGTGCGCGGGGTGCTCGATCAGCTCAATTACTCCTACGAGACCCGCATGGGGTACTGGAAAGGAGGCGTGGTCGGCGTGCATGGATACGGCGCCGGCATCATCAGCCGCTACAGCATGATCGGTGACAAGTTCCCCGAAGCCACCGAGTTCCACACCATGCGCATCCAGCCGGCCCCCGGTCTGCACTACAGCTCCAAGTCCCTGCGCGAGATCTGCGACATCTGGGAGAAATACGGCTCCGGCCTGCTCTCCATGCACGGCCAGACCGGCAACCTGCAACTCCAGGGAATCAAGGCCGAAAACGTCCAGGCCTGCTTCGACGAACTCAACCGGCTCGGCTGGGATCTGGGCGGCGCCGGTGCCACCGTGCGCACCGGTCTCTCCTGCGTCGGCCAGGCCCGCTGCGAACAGGCCTGCTACGACACCCTGCATGTCCATGGCAAGGTGCTCTCCTACTACGCCGATCTCACCCACCGTCCGCAACTCCCCTACAAGGCCAAATTCAAGTTCTCCGGCTGCCCCAACGACTGCACCAACAGCATCCAGCGCAGCGACTACTCGGTGATCGGCACCTGGCGCGACGACATCAAGATCGATCAGGCCGAGGTGGCCAACTTCATCGACGCCAAGGGGCTCGACTACCTGGTCAACAACGTCATCACCCGCTGCCCCACCAAGGCCATCACCCTGAAAGGCAATGAGATGGTCATCGACAACCGGGACTGCGTGCGCTGCATGCACTGCCTGAACGTCATGCCCAAGGCCCTCTCCCCCGGCGACGATCGCGGCATCACCCTGCTGGTCGGCGGCAAGGGACACCTGAAGGTCGGCAACATGCTCGGTTCCGTGATGGTCCCCTTCATGAAGATGGAGACCGACGAGGATGTGGATGCCTTCATCGAACTGGTGGACCGCATGATCGACTACTGGTCGGAAAACGGTCTGGATCACGAGCGCATCGGCGAGTGCATCGAACGGGTGGGCATTCAACAGTTCCTGGATGCCGTCGGCCTGGAAGCCACGGTGGAAATGATCGCCCATCCGCGCGACAACCCGTTCTTCAAGGCGGGCGAGTACAAGGCCGACGACGAGAAGGATGACGACGAAGAGCGCGACGCCGCCTGATGGCGCGTGTCCATCCACTGTTCGTCCATCCCGATCCATTGAATCGATCCTATCTTAGGGAGTTGCAGCACCCATGGCTACCGAGCGTACCTGGAAAACCATCGAAAACGGTCCACACGAGCTGGACGAGTTCCTCCACCCCGTCAGCCTGAAAAACTATGGCAAGTGGAAATACCACGAACGGCCCCGTCCCGGCGTCTTGAAGCATGTCGCCGAGAGCGGTGACGTGCTCTTCACCGTGCGCGCCGCCACCCATCGTCAGGTGACGGTCGATATCGTGCGGCGCCTGTGCGACCTGGCCGACCGCTTCGCGGATGGTCATCTGCGCTGGACCGTGCGCAACAACGTGGAGTTCATGACCCCCAACGCCGCCAACGTCGATCCCCTGATCGCCGCCTTGGAGGCCGCCGGTCATCCGGTGGGCGGCACCGGCCCGTCGGTGAGCGCCATCGCCCACACCCAGGGCTGGCTGCACTGCGACATCCCCGCCGTGGACGCCTCGGGCGTGGCCAAAAGCATCATGGATGCCCTGTTCCACGACTTCGCCCACGAGGAGATGCCCAACCGCGTCCGCCTCACCACCTCCTGCTGCGAAATCAACTGCGGGGGTCAGGCCGACATCGCCGTGGTGGTGCAACACACCCGTCCACCGCGCATCAACCACGAAATCCTCGCCAACGTCTGCGAAATGCCCAGCACCGTGGCCCGCTGCCCGGTGGCCGCCATCCGTCCCACCACGGTCAACGGCAAGCCCTCGCTGATGGTCGTCGAAGAGAAGTGCATCTATTGCGGCGCCTGCTTCGGCGCCTGCCCGGCCATGGAAATCAACCATCCGGAACACTCCAGGCTGGCCATCTGGGTGGGCGGCAAAAACTCCAACGCCCGCACCAAGCCCGGCAACATGAAACTGGTCGCCCACGGCCTGCCGAACAATCCGCCGCGCTGGCCCGAAGTCTCCGAACTCCTCAAGCGCATCCTGGCCGCCTACAAGGCCGGGGGTCGCGACTGGGAGCGCCTGGGCGAGTGGATCGATCGCATCGGCTGGAAGCGGTTCTTCGAGGAGACCGGTCTGCCGTTTGACAAGTTCATGATCGACAACTATCGTCATGCGCGCGTCTCGTTCAATCAATCCGCCCACATCCGGTTTTGACAGAGGCGCTCATGATCGCGACCAATCCCTATTATCAGTCCGCCAAGGAGTGGGTTTATCAACCCTTCGTCGTTGAGCAGGGACTGGACCGCGTGGTCGCCTATGGCGACCGCAGCGGCAAATGTCCCACCTATGTGGAGCGGGTGCCGCCCTGCTCCAACGCCTGCCCGGCGGGCGAGGACATTCGCGGCTATCACAACCTGATCCGCGGCGTCTGGAAGGATGGCCCGGATCCCTGGGCTGCGGCGTTCCATCGGCTCACCCGCACCAATCCGTTTCCGGCGGTGATGGGACGGGTCTGTCCGGCGCCGTGTCAGGGTGGCTGCAACCGGCAGTATCGGGACGAAACCATCCACATCAACGCCGTGGAGCAGGCGATCGGCAATTACGCCATCGAAAAGGGACTCGCCTTCCCGAAACCGACGAAAAAAACCGGCAAACGGGTGGCCGTGGTCGGTTCCGGACCGGGCGGTTTCTCGTGCGCCTATCAACTCGCCCTGCGCGGTCACGACGTGGTGATTCTGGAAGCCCATGACAAGCCGGGCGGCATGATGCGCTACGGCATCATGGGGTATCGCGTCAGTCGCGAGGTGCTGGAGGCCGAGTGCCAACGGATCCTCGACCTGGGCGTGAAACTCCAATGCGGGGTGAAAGTGGGCGTCGATGTGTCGCTCGAGCAACTCTCCCGCGACTACGACGCGGTGTTCCTGGCGGTCGGCGCGCAAAAGGGGCGTGGACTGCCGATTCCGGGCGCCAACGGCGCCAACGTCACCAATGCCATCGACTTTTTGCGCCAGTTCGCGCTGGAAGGCGAAAACATGCCGATCGGCTCGCATGTGGCGGTGATCGGCGATGGCGACGTGGCCATGGACGTGGCGCGTCTGGCGTTGCGTCTGGGATCCAAGGCCACCTTGATCTCCGCCGTGCCGCGCGAGGAGATGAAATGTTCCGGCTACGAGTTCGACGAAGCGTTGGCCGAAGGGACCGAGATGGTCTACCAGTCCGGCACCGTCGAAGTGGTGCGCGATGGCGAGCGGGTGACCGGCTTGAAGTGCATCAAGATGGTCAAGAAGGAGAAAGGCGAGGAGGGATGGAACCATCCGATTCCGTTCTTCCGCTTCAAGCCTCAGGCCGGCACCGAGTTCATCATCGCGGCGGACCAGGTGGTGGCCTCCATCGGCCAGTCCACGGACATGACCGGTCTCGAGTCGGCCACCGGCGGCACGCCGTGGTTGAAGGTCGATCACAACCAGAAAATCGAAGGACTGAACAACGTCTTCGGGGGCGGCGACGCAGTGGCCATCACCCTGCTCACCACCGCCATCGGCCATGGCCGCAAGGCTGCGGAGTCCATCGATCTGCTGTTGAACGGCAAGCCCCTGCCCGCCAAGCCGCAACGGCGCGACGTGATCAAGTACGACAAGCTCAAGTCCGACTACTTCGTCCAGTCACCGCAACAGAAACGTTCGGTGGACCATCCGGAGGTGGTGAAGGGATCGTGGCGCGAGGTGCTGGTTCCGTTGTCGCGCGAGCAGGCCGCCGCCGAATCCGGGCGCTGCATGAGCTGCGGTCTGTGCTTTGAGTGCAACCAGTGCATGCTGTTCTGTCCCCAGCATGCCATCACCAAGTTCGGCGGCAATCCCGAGGGCGAGGTGATGTTCACCTACTACGAACGCTGCGTGGGGTGTCACATCTGTGCGGAGATTTGTCCGACCGGATACATCGACATGGGCATGGACTGATCGGTCGAGGAGCGAGAGAACATGGACAAATCCGCCATGCTGAAACGTTTGGATGAGGCGATCGCCGAGGCGCGCGGCTGGGCCACGAGCGGCTGGACCATGACGTTCGGTCGCAACGCGGTCCGGATCGGCTCCCTGCCCGAAGCCAGGGCGCAATCGGACCGGTTCGTCAACCGTCAGGAGGCGTTGGCCTACTGGCGTAGCGTCGCCGAGGCCGGCGAGGAGACTGCGGCACAGGGGGAGAAGGCCAAGGCCGCCCTGGAACGCGGGGACCTGCGCCTGGCCGAGGGCGCGGTCTACTTCGCGCTGCTGGTGGAAAAAAGGCTCAACAAGCCCAGCTCCACCTGGGAGCCGTTGTTGACCGGCATGCGCGCGCTGGCCGCGTGATCGCGTTGAATTGAAGTCTCACGGGGGGCGGGGTGTGGACCGCCTCGTCCCCCGGTCGTGTCGCACGCCACCGCCATGAGGCGCCAACCGCCCCTGGGCGTCCTTCCTTGGGATCTTCCGATTGGCCCGAACGGTCACCGATTGGGGCCCAGATGCTCCTTGCCGCATTGCGGGCAACGCCAGGTTCGTCCTCCGCCCATCCACAGATCGTTGTTCTGCCTCAAACAGTCGGTGCAGAGCGCGAAGCCGCACGCACAGGCCCAGGTGAAACCAGGGTCCGCGTGACAGGCCAGGCAAGCGGGAAACGTTTTGCCGCTTTTGCGGGTTCGGGAGGTTTTATCGGAGATCATGACCAACTCTGATGAAAAGGGGCACCATCAACACTTGCATGCAGAAATGCAGTCCATTAGTCTAAATATGATGATCCAGGAAAGATTGTAAGGCAAGCAGGTTCGATTGCTCCCCTGCGTTTCTGTTGCCGGCATGGTTTGGCGATGACCTTGAACGCATGCTTTTAAAAGGTGATTCCCGATGAGTCTCGAAATGAATGCAGAGGAAGGCTCCGCCTTGATCCAGGCCCTGCGGGTGCTGGAGCGCTCCAAGGTGTCGAAATCCGACCTGCGCGCCAGCTTGAACGCCATGGTCAAGGGCTACGAAAAACTCGTCAAGGAGAGCAGAAAAAGCCTGCGCAAGAACGAACGCGACGAAGAGCGGCTCATCCAGGCCCAAGCCACCCTGGAGCGGCATCAAAACGAACTGCTCGAGGCGAACCGCAAGCTCTCCGAGCACGAACGGCTGCTGGAAGAGACGGTCCGCCAGAACACCGAAGATCTGGTGGGCGCCAAGGCGCGCATGCAGAAACTCATCCAGCTGGGCATCTCCCTGGCCCAGGAGCGGGAGATCGACCGTCTGCTCGAGAATATCCTGTTGGGCGGCAAGGAGCTGACCAATGCCGATGCCGGCACGCTCTATCTGCGCTCCAAGGACGACCAGCTGAAATTCACCATCGTGCGCACCGACTCCCTGGGCATCGCCATGGGTGGGGTGGGCAAAAAACCGGCCACCCTCCCCCCGGTGCAGATGAAAAAGGAGGACGGCACCCCCAACATGGTGAATGTGGCCGCCTATGCCGCCAATACCGGTCACACGGTGGTGATCGCCGATGCCTATGACAACACCGAATTCGATTTTTCCGGCGTGCGCAAGTTCGACGCAGCCACCGGCTTCCGTTCCCAATCCTTCCTGACCGTACCCCTGACCCCGCGCGGTGGCAAGGTGATCGGCGTGATGCAGTTGATCAACGCCATCGATCCGGAAACCGGCCAGGTGGTCCCCTTCGATCCGGAGATCGTCAATCTGGTCGAGGCCCTGGCCGCCCAGACCTCCATGACCCTGGACAATCAACTGCTCCTCCAGGCCCAGAAAGATCTCTTCGACGCCTTCATCCGGTTGATCGCGGGTGCGATCGACGCCAAGTCGCCCTACACCGGCGGTCACTGCGAGCGCGTGCCGGAACTGGCGCAGATGCTGGCCCTGGCGGCCAGCGAAAGCAACCATCCCAATTTCGCCGATTTCTCGATGACCGACGACGAGAAACAGGAGATGCGGATCGCCTCCTGGCTGCACGACTGCGGCAAGGTGACCACCCCGGAGTATGTGGTGGACAAAGCCACCAAGCTCGAAACCATCTACAACCGCATTCACGAGGTGCGGATGCGCTTCGAGGTGCTGCATCGCGACGCCCGCATTGCCTGTCTGGAGGATGTGATCGACCGGGGCGCCCCGCGCGAGGCCCGCGAAGAGGAGATGCGGGCCACCCAGGCGGCGTTGCAGGAAGAGTTCGCCTTCATCGCCAAGGCCAATGTGGGCGGCGAATTCATGACCGCGGCGGACAAGGACCGGGTGCGCGCCCTGGCGCAACGCACCTGGATCCGCTATTTCGACGACAGTCTGGGGCTCTCCCATGCGGAGATCAGGCGGCGCAAGGAAATGCAGAACGCGGTCGGCGTGGAAGAGTTCCTGTTGACCGACAAGGTGGAACACATCATCCCGCGCGAAAACGACACCAAGACCCGCGACGAGTCGTTGGGGATCAAGATGCCGGCTCCGGAGCATCTTTACAACCTCGGCGAGGTGTACAACCTCTGCATCGAGCGCGGCACCCTGACCGCCGAGGAGCGCTACAAGATCAACGAGCATGTGGTCCAGACCCTGGCCATGCTCGAAAACCTGCCCTTCCCGGACAACATGGCGCGGGTGGCAGAGTTCGCCGGCGCCCACCACGAGACCATGCACGGCACCGGCTATCCGCGCAAGCTCAAGCGCGAGGAGATGTCCCTGCCGGCGCGGATCATGGCCATCGCGGATATCTTCGAGGCCCTCACCGCCACGGACCGTCCCTACAAGGAGCCCAAAACCCTCAGCCAGGCGATGAAAATCATGGGCTTCATGCGCAAGGATGGCCACATCGATCCGGATCTGTTCGAGCTGTTCCTGGTGAGCGGCGTCTACCGTCAGTACGCGGAGCGGTTCATGGATGCGAAGTACATCGACGAGGTGGATGTGGCGTCGTATATCCCGGCAAAGCCTCCCGCCTGATTTTTCCAGGTTTATCGGACTCTCACCAACGGGTCAGGCACGCCAGCCTGACCCGTTTTGATTGTGCGGGGCCTGTTTCCCTCATGGAATCTCAACCGCGCCAGAGGGACGAACCATCCGCATCCCCCTCAACCCGCCTCCACCAGCCCGTACCCCTGCCGGATCCACTCCTGAATCCCGCCGATCAACTCGCATGCCTTGAGGTCGTGCTCCTGAAAGGACTCCAGGGCAATGGCCGCGCGCGGTCCGGAACGGCAGATCAGCACGTACAGGGCGTCCGGATCGAACCCATCCGGATCGAAACGGGTCGCGAAAGAGTGCCGGAACGGTCCGGTATCCTGACGATCGATCAGGTTGTGGTCGCACGGAAACAACTCGGAGCCGGTGATGATCCCCTCGGCGTGCTCGCTTTCGGTGCGCAGATCCAACAGCACCATGCCGGGTTTGCCCAACTCGATGGCGCGGTGCAGATGCTGCACCGAGATCATCTCGTTGAAGAGCGCCTTTTCGGTGATCTCGCGGGTTTCGGCCCATGCGAAACAGCCCCGGTATTGGCGATCGTCCTGGTTGATGTGGGTCTGCAACCAGTCCAGCAGGAAACTCTCCAGATGGACGATCGCCTCGGAACGGCGCGCCGCCACATCCCTCTCCAGTTGCCGCAGATGGCGGATCAACTGCTGGTGCAGGCCGATGTGCGTCTCCAGATGGGCATAGCCGTGCTGGCGCATCAGCGCCTCTTCGGCCTCGAAATGCTCGTGGGTGTATTTATCCAGGCGCGGAAAGAGCGAATCGACCTGATCCCACTCATCCTCGAAGGGGGCCCGTTCCCCGAACCGCTTGGCCAGTCGCTCGAACTCGATCACATAAAACAACAGACGCTGGTGATCGTTGTTGAACCGCTCGACGCCGACATCGGCGATGAAAAGCGCTTGTTCACTCATGGGGCCACCCCGTTCCTGGCGAGAAGGAGATTATTTACACGAGTTTAGCGTTAAATTTCGGTTGCGGTCAAGGTGAACGCATGATAAGAATGAATCGTTTTCTTCAACAGAATTCAGGCCATCCAGCCCCTCCTCCGGACCACCGCGCGGGACGGGTGTCGGATCGCCCTCCGATCCGTCAGGAGCGCCCACGCCATGCGCATCACGCCCACACGCCGGACCGATCCGACCCGCCGCGCCTTCCTGGGCCGAATCGGCGCCCTGGCCACACTCGCTGCCCTGCCCGAAGCGGGATGCGCGGGTTTGCAACCGGTCGGACCCGCGCCATCGCATACCCCCTTCACCCTCGGTGTCGCCAGCGGTTCCCCCACGGTGGATGGTTTCGTGCTCTGGACCCGGCTGATGGGGCCGGAGATCCCGGCGAACCAGCCGGTGCGGGTCGGGTGGGAACTGTTCGAGAACGGGAATCCCCAGCGGATCCTCCGGCAAGGCCAGACGGTCGCCCTGCCCGAGCTTGCCCATTCGGTGCATGTGGAGGTGAACGGGTTGGCGCCGGATCGCTGGTACGGATACCGTTTCCGGCTGGGCGATCAGATCAGCGACGCGGGACGCGCCCGTACCCTGCCCCCCACCGGTTCCATGCCGGCGCGCCTGCGCTTTGCCTACGTCTCCTGCCAGCATTGGGAACAGGGGTATTACGCGGGCTATCGGCACATGCTCGACGAGGGGATCGATTTCGTCCTGTTCGTCGGGGATTACATCTACGAATACGCCTCGAGCAGCAGTTCCGTGGCGGTGCGACACCACAACCTGCCCGTGGCGCGCACCCTGGACGATTTCCGCGCCCGCTACGCGGTCTACAAGAGCGATCCCGACCTGCGACGCATGCAGGCCCACTGTCCCTGGCTCTTGACCTGGGACGATCACGAGGTGGAGAACGACTACATCAACCTGCACTCGACCAACGGCACCGAAAACTTCCCGGCTGTGCGCGCGGCGGCCTATCAGGCCTACTACGAGCACATGCCGTTGCGGGCCGCGACGCTCACCGAGGGGGTGGCGGGTCTGGCGCGCGGCGCGGAGCTTAAAATCCGCGCTCGCTGCGAATGGGGCGACCTGGCGACCTTTCACCTGCTGGATGGCCGGCAGTACCGGGATGGACCGGTGTGCCGGGAGGGGTTCGGCCCGGTGCTTCGGGCCTTCTGCGTGCCGCCGGATCCCAGGCGGAGCATGCTGGGCATGGCCCAGGAGCGCTGGCTGGAAGCAGGGATCGCACAATGCGCCCGAGAGAAGAAAACGTGGAACATCCTGGTGCAACAGAGTCGTTTCACGCCGGCCAACTATCCGGATGGGGCGGGGATCAAGGCATCGGTGGATCGGTGGGATTCGTTCCCGGAGGCGCGTCAACGGATTCTGGATGCCCTGGTGGCCCACAAACCGCGCAACACCCTGGTGATCGGTGGAGATCTGCATCAGAACTGGGTGGCACGGGTGCATCGCGATCCGTATGACGTGAACTCGCCGGTGATCGCCAGCGAGTTCACCGGCACCAGCATCTCCTCGTACATGGGACGCAAGCTCGAATCCGCGCAACGGGAAGCGGCGCGCAATCCTCACTGTCTGCTGGCGGACACCACGCGACGCGGTTACGGGGTGGTGACCCTGACCCCGGAACGGGCCGAGGTCGATCTGCGCGTGCTGGCCGATGTGCGCGATCCGTCGTCGGCCCTCACCACCCTGGCCCGTTTCGTGGTCGAGGATGGCAAGCCGTTGCGCCGGGTGGAGGGTGGAGGATAGAGTCGCTCCGCGGACTCCAGGATGGCATCGTCCGGCTTCATCCTTCAAGTTGTACCGTGGAACGCCCGTAAGGGAGGTCCACGGTAAAAAGCGGAAACGAAGCTCGCCAAGGCTGCGCGCGGCGCCTTTTTCGCAAAAGACGCGAAAAAGGTTTTTTTGAGAAGAGCGCGCTCAAGTCAGCCTCCATTTCGTCCAGCGAATGGGACTCCAGGGCAAATCACGTCGAACCCCAGTACCCGCGCAACAAGGTGGCGGCGCGGCGCGCAGCCTCTTCGAACGCCCGCGCCGCTTCGGGCATGGCATGGGTCCGGGAGATCTCCGCCTCCAGAGCACCCGACAACCGTTCCAGCTCCGCCAACCCGTAACTGCCCGCCAGACCCGACAACTCCCGTGCCGTCTCGGCCAGACGACGGTGGGATCCCGCCACGATTTCGGCACCGACCCGTTCCAGCATCCTCGCCAGGGAGTCGTTGGCCATGCCCAGGAACCGTTCGAACCGCACCTCGCCCAGATCCTGACGAAACCCGAACAGACGCTGCTCCAGATGCAGCGCATCGCGCAACCGAACCGACTCCTCCTCCAGTTTCGGCAGCCATGCCAGCGCCTCCGCAAGCTGGCCGCGTTCGCCGATCACCTCCAGGGAGGTGGCGCAGTGGGCCAGAGCCAAGCCCCCCAACTGGGACGCGCCACCGCGCAGACCATGCGCCACCCGGATCAACGCCGCGGACTGCCCCTGCTCCACGGCGCGACGAATCGCCTCGATCCGCTCGGGCAGCAGCTTGAAGAACTTCTGAATCAGCGTCTCGAACTCCCCTTCCAACGCCTCGCGCAACCGCCCCACCGCCTGGCGGTCGAGCACCGTCATCGGACCGGAGCCCCCATCCAGGGCCAGACCATCCAGCGGCGCATCCCGTGACAACCAGCGCATGATCGCCGACTGCATGCCACGCCGGGTCACCGGCTTGGCCAGATAATCGTCCATGCCAGCGGCCAGGCACCGTTCCCGATCCCCCTGCAGCGCATAGGCGGTCATGGCCACGATGGGCATGTGACGCCCTCCGGCCTGTTCCCGCTCGCGGATCTCCCGACAGGTGGCGAACCCATCGAGCCTGGGCATCTGGCAATCCAGAAACAACAGATCAAAGCGGGCGTTCTCGAGAATTTCCAGCACCTGGCGACCATCCTCGGCAAAACTCACCTCCAGATCGAACCGTTTGAGCATGCCGCGCAGCACCGCCCGGTTGATCGGATCATCCTCGGCCACGAGAATGCGCGCCCCGCGCACGAAATCCGGATCCACCCGCGCGCCATCCATGGCCGCCACCGCCGTCTCCGGAGGGTCGCAGATGCGCATCGGCAACAGCACCACGAACTGGCTCCCCACCCCCGGTTCGCTCTCCACCTCGATCCGTCCCCCCATCAACCGCACCAGCTTGCGGGAGATCGCCAGTCCCAACCCGGTGCCGCCGAAGTGACGGGTGGTGGAACGATCCGCCTGTTCGAAAGCCTGAAAGAGCCGCGCGAACTGCTCCCGACTGATCCCAACCCCGGTATCGCGCACCTCGAAACGCAACGCCTGTCGCAACTGGGAATCGTTCACCGGTGCGGCGCTCAAGGTCACGCTCCCGATGCGGGTGAACTTCACCGCGTTGGAGAGCAGATTCACCAACACCTGTCGCAGACGGGTCGGATCGCCGAGCACCCAATCCGGCAGGTTGTCGGCGATCCGCGGCTCGAAGGCGATCTGTTTCTTGCCGGCAAACCCCTTGAACAGCAGCACCAGATCGTTGAGCAGCGCGCGGGGATCCAGGGGAATCGATTCGAGATGCAGCTTGTCGGCCTCGATCTTGGAGTAGTCGAGCACATCATCGACGATGGTGAGCAGGGAGCGTCCGGAGTTCAGGATGGCCCGCACATACTCCCGTCCGCTCTCCGGCATGTCGATCTCGGAGAGCAGTTCGGCCAGACCCAGCATGCCGTTGAGTGGGGTGCGGATTTCGTGGCTCATGGTGGCCAGGAAAGCCCCCTTGGCCTTGTTGGCCTCGTCGGCCTCCTGGTGGGACTGGATCAGCGCCCGTTTGCGCGCCTGGAGGGTCAGGTGGGTGGAAACCCGCGCGGCGACGATGGCCGGACGGATCGGCTTGGCGATGAAATCCACCGCGCCCACCTCGAACCCTCTGGTTTCGTCCTCCTCGGAGTCCATGGCGGTGATGAAGATCACCGGAATGTCGGCCAGGTGGGGCTGCCCCTTGATGCGCCGGCACACCTCGAAGCCGTTGATGCGCGGCATGACGATATCCAGCAGGATCATGTCCGGATAGGGTGCCGAGGCCAGTTTCTTGAGAGCCTGCTCGCCGGAGGTGGCCACGAACACCTGGGCCAGATACTTGAGCGCGCTCCCCAGCACATGCAGGTTGTGCTGCTCGTCATCGACGATCAGAATACGTGGCAGATTGGCTGGGTTCATGCTTCGGACTCCTCGTATCCCTCACCTTTGAAACGTTCCCGTACCGCCCAACGCATCGCATCCAGGATCGCCAGGGCCTCCTCGTTGGCAAAGGCGGCCACGCGGCTCTCCAGACGGGTTAACAGCGCACCCTCGTGACCGGCCAGCGCCCCGGCCAAAGCCGGCAACTGCTCCGAGGCACTGAAATCGCCGATCTCCAGCAAACGGGTCAACTCCCGACAGCAGCGCTCGAACGCCTCCGGATCGATGCCACCGACCCCACGGCCCGCGCCCTCGGGAGGCGGCAGCGGCGGGAGTCCGGCCAGGCCATCCAGAATCCGTTCCAACTCCCGGGCCACGCCCTCGACCTCGGCCTCCCCGGCCACGCCACGCGCCAGGGCGGCATCCAGCTCACGCGCGCGCGCGCCCAATTCCAGCATGCCGAGATTGCCGGACAACCCCTTCAAGGCATGCACCTTCGGCTTGAGCCGCGCCAATCCCCCCCGCGAAAGCTCCCCGCGCAACTCGTCCGGCACCACCCGATAATCCGCGGCAAAGGCGTTCAACGAGTGGCGCAACAGACGGCGATTGCCATGCACCAACCGCAACGCGCGTCGCCAATCGATACCCGGCAGGGCGACCTCTTCGCCATCCGGCTCCTCCTCTCTGCGCTCCAGAACGCCGGAATCCCCGTCCGTCTCCCGTTCCGGAAGCCACTCGACCAGCTTGGAGAAAAACCGTTCCGGCTCCAGGGGCTTGGCCAGATGGTCGTTCATCCCCGCCTCCAGACAGGCCAACCGATCCTCGGCCATGGCGTGGGCGGTCATGGCCAGGATCGGCCACGCCTCTCGACCCGGCAGATTCCGGATCGCGCGGGTCGCCTCCAGCCCGTTCATTCCCGGCATCTGGATATCCATCAGGATCAGATCGAAGCTCTCCAGGACCGCCAGTTCAACGGCCCGTTGTCCGGAACCGGCCACGCTCACCTCGATCCCATACCCCTCCAGAAAGGCCCGGGCGATCTGACAGTTCAGGGCCACATCATCCACCAGCAGCACCCGCGCGCCACGCAAACGGGCCAGATCCCGCGCCTCGGGTTTCCAGGCCACTCCGGGCCGGACGGAAAAACGTCGCTCCCCGACCTCTCCATCCCCGGCGAACAGACCACGCGACCACGGCAACAAGACCGTGAAGGTACTCCCCTCCCCCGCCGCGCTCGTCACATGGATCCGACCGCCCATGGCGGTCACCAGCCGCTCGCAGATCGCCAGCCCCAACCCGGTGCCGCCATGCTGACGGGCATGGGAGATGTCGCCCTGCTGAAACGGTTTGAACAGCTTGCCCAACTCCTCGGGCGCGATGCCGATCCCCTGGTCGATCACCCGAAACCGCATCCACCGTCCCTCCTCGTCCCCCGCGTCGGTTTCCACCGGTTCCACCACCAGACGCACCGCACCGCGCGGGGTGAACTTGATCGCGTTGGCCACCAGATTCAACAACACCTGGCGCAACCGCAACGGATCGCCATGCAGCACCCACTCCCCGTCGGGAAGCTCATGGTCGAAAATCAACCCCTTCTCATCCGCCTTCGGAATCATCAGCAGCACGATCTCGTCGATGACCGCGCGCAACGAAAAATCGATCCATTCGATGCGCAACTCCCCAGCCTCGATGCGCGAGAAGTCGAGGATATCGTCGATGATCCCCAACAGCGCGTGGGAGGCGTTCTGGATCACCTCGAGATGCTGACGCCGCCGGTCCGGCGCGTCATCCTGCAACACCAGATGGCTCAACCCCATGATGGCATTCATCGGCGTGCGGATTTCGTGGCTCATGTTGGCCAGAAACAGACTCTTGGCCTGGTTGGCATCATCCGCGCGCTTGCGGGCCGCCTCCAGATCGTGGGTACGCTCCAGGACGCGGGCCTCCAGTTCGCTTTTGACCCTTCGGATCGCCTCGTTCTCGCGCTGGCTGGCCAACTCCTTCTCGCGCCTCAGGATGTTGATGTGATCCACCAGCGCCAGCGACAGAAACAGGGCCTCCATCCACAAACCGAGGCGTCCCGCCCACAGGCTGAGAAACTGGGTGGGGAAATAGCCGTAAATGCGCGCCATGCTGATGGCAAAGCCCAACAACAGAAAACACCAACCCAGGATCAGGAAACGGGCCCGATCCTGACCGCGCAACCACAAGGAGATGCCGATGATCGGCATGGAGGGGAGCATGGGAATGGTCAGGAGCAGCACGGTGAGCAGACCCACCGCCTTGAAACCGAACAACACCAGACCGATCGTACCCAGCATCACCAGCATGTAAAAACGCATCAGCCGGTCCATGCGCGGGGCCAGGCGCACCGATTCCAGAAACACCCGATTGAACTGCAACCCCATGATCAGGGAGATCTGAATGGCAAGGGTGGGCACGAATTCGGTCATCCAGACCGAATCGGCGTAGAGATAGCGATGTCCCAGCCCCATGAGCGCCGTGGTGGCAATGGCATACCCGCCCACATAGGCGACATACCAGAAGTACTCGCGCATGCGCGTGGCGAAATAAAGGAACAGATTGTACACGGTCATGAAGAACAGACCGCCCAGATAAATCCCAATCCCCAGATTGTTGCGATCCCGATGCAACGAAAAGGCTTCCGGGGTCCAGATCCACACCTCGGCATCGACGAAGCCGACCTCCTCGAAGGCCAGACGGATATAAACCGTGCTCTTTTCGTGGGGGTGGCTGACCAGCGGGATGATCGGAACCTCGAAGGGCACGGTCTGGTTGGCGAGGGGACGTCGATCGCCGAGCCGCACAGGCGGAATGACGCGACCCGGAACGCGATGATGGGCATCGACGTAATCCAGGGTCGGACTCAAGGTCTGGATGTACCAGGTCACGGCGGTGGGTTCGGGATTGATCACCTGGAGCTTGAGCCACCAGGCGGATCGGGAGAGCCCCCGGCTGCTGATCGCGCCGACGGGCTGGAACCGTCTGTCCACTTCGGGACGCTCCAGATCCTCGACGGTCAGCGTGCGCTCGGCATCCTCGAGGATCTCCAGATGACCTCCGGCGGGCAAACCTTCCATGTGGGCCGCGAGCCGCAACGGAAAGATGGTCTCCGCGGCGCAAACCCCACCACCGGGCCCCATGAACCAGCAGGTCAGCAACCATGCCAGGATGCGCGTCCCCGTTCTCACCACCGAATCATTCGACTCCCTTGCTCCGCAAGAACGGCCCAAAATGCATGTCCACCCCCATGATATGCTCGATCAACCAGCTTTTGGCAATGGCCAACAGATCGATGGCCACCGCGAAGTTGCCGGCCTCGAAACGCTGGATCAATCCGACCACCGCATCGAGCAGCAATTTGTGTTCGCGCATATGCGCTTCCCGATCCGGATAGCCGTGGCGGGCGAAATAGGTCTCCTCGCGCTGGAAGTGGAACACCGTGTAATCGGCCAACTCCTTGAGCATCGCGCCCAGCACCTCGCGCCCCTGCCCCTCCTTCATGGCGTGATGGAGCCGATTCACCATGTCCACCAGCTTCTTGTGGTCGGAATCGACATCGCGGATCCCGGTGATCAGGCGATCATCCCACGGGAAGAAGGGCCGGTATTCGACGGCCAATCCGGTCTCGCCCAGATAGAGCCGATCCAGATGGAGAAAGAGCGCGCCACGCTGCTTCAGGTGGTCGATCAGCCGCCGTTCGGCCTCGACGGGGTTGCCGTCGTCCCTGACCAGGGATGCGATCGTCTCGGCGTGTTGCGTCAGACCTCGCGCCAGGTCGGCGATGGCACCGAACAGCTCGCTCTGACCGTGGGGTTGACGTGGCGCCTCCTCCAGCCACTTGAAGGCGCCGGCCACGATCCGCGCGCTCTCCCCCGCCTCGAAGGGGCGCCGCCCGCTGATCGCCATCTCCAACCGCGCCTGCAACAGCAGGAACGCCTCCTTGATGGCGCGGATATCGAACAGGGGGGTTGCACTCTCCAGATCGAGCCGGGTGGCGTAGAAGGCGTTGATCATGTCCTGGAACACCGCGCCCAACCGGTCGAACTGCATGGCCGATCCGTGCATGAGGGCGGCGGTGCGGCGGGCGTGTTCCATGTGTTCGCGCACCACGGTGGAGGCGTCGCGGGTCTTTTCCGCCGACGCCAGAATCGACCGTACCCGCGCCAACGCCTCGCCGGTGTCGGCGGCAGAGGCCTTGGCCGCCACCGCCACCTCCGAGGAGGAGCGGGCGATCTCGCTGGTGCCGAGCTTCACCTCGTCGGCGGAACGCGACACATCCGAGGCGGCCAGCATCAACCGTTCCGTCCCTTCGGCCACCTCGCTGGTGGCCTCGGCGATGCGGCGCATGTCGCGACCGATGCCCAGGGTGCTCTCCATCTGCGCGTTGACCGCGCCGGAAATCTCGGTGGTCGCATCGGTGATGCGCTCGATGCTGGTGACGATCTCATGGTTGGACTCGGCCACCGCCACGGTGGTCTGCTTGATCTCCAGGGTCCGTTCCAGGATCAGCCTGGTGGCGTTGGCGGTCTGCTGGGCCAGATCCTTCATCTCGTTGGCCACCACCGCAAACCCCCGACCCGCCTCGCCGGCCCCGGCGGCCTCGATCGAGGCGTTCAGGGCGAGCATCTTGGTCTGATCGGCGATGGTGTCGATGATCTCCACCACCTGGCTGATCTCGTGGGTGGCATCCGCCAGCCGCGACATGATCGCTTCGCTGGCGTGGGCGTGACGGCTGGTCTGATCGGATTCCCGCGCCGCCGACTCGCACTGCTGCCGGATGGTCTCCAGGGATTCGTTCATCTCGGCCACGGCGGTCGAAGCGTTCCGCACCGAGTCATCCACCTCCCCCATGCCCTGGTTGACCTGCTCGAGATTTCCCTTGATCTGCTGGGCGATATCGGCCAGCTCGGCGATCGACACACTCGACTCCTCAACCCCGGCGGCAATCGTCAGAACATTGGACGACACCTGCGCCGAGGCCGCCGAGATGGCGGTCAGATTTTCCATGGTCTCCTGAACCGAATGGGTGACCCGAACGATCTCATGGGAGAGCAGATCGTTCTGATCCGAAACCACGGTCACGTTTTCGCGGGATTTTTCCGCGTCGGTCTGGATCAGGCCGCGCATCTTCATCAGCTCGCCGGCACACGCGGTCAGGTTGCCGGCATGCAGGGCCATGACCGACTGGATTTGACCCTGCCGGGCGCACAGGTCGCGGAGATGCTCCGAAAAAAGCCGCTCCTCCGCGGACGCCCCGCCCCCTTCCAGGGTCGATCCACCCTGGATCGGCAGGGTCAAAAGCCGCCCGAGCCGCCGCAACAACCGATGGAGCAGGGTCGAGACCAGGACGACCACGCCAATCCCGACCAGGGTGACCCACAGCGCCGACCAGAACAGCAGATCCGCGATCCGGGCCGATTCGGGGATGCCCGGCTGACGGGCGATCCAGAAATCGTACCAGAGCACCCCGGCGAACAGCGCCACCGCGAGCGCCAGAATCCAATCGATGCGCACTTCAAGCGAACCGGATGAAACCGAGCGTTTCATGTATCCCTCCCTTTCCGATCGATCGGAAAGCTTTGCCAGACCCGTCCACGGAATCTGGTGAGAAACCGCCAGAAATGGTTTTTATTACTCCAAAATTCGCATCATGCCCAATCAAAATGCGCTCCTGACCTTGCCAACAGATTGCCGACAGATTGCCGACATGTTAGTATCAGGTTCACGCATACGCACGCACACCATTCTTCACATGCATCGATCCGGCATTCCGAACGGATTTTCCATCTTCGAAAGCGGGAGACAACCAGACCATGGCGCAATCATCCCCGTTGATCGGTCTGTTGGAAGACGATCCCAGCATGCGCTTTCTGATGCGTTCGTATCTGGAAAAATCGGGATTCCGGGTTCAGGCAAGCGCCACGGCAGTGGATTTTTTCGTGGCGTTCGAGCGGGAACGTCCGGACTGCCTGCTCATCGATCTGGGGTTGCCAGACGAGGATGGTCTGGTGGTGGTGCGCAAGATCCGCTATCTCTCGGACTTGCCGTTGTTCATCGTGTCGGCCCGTCAAGACGAACGGGACCGTCTGGCCCGGACTTTCTACTTGAGAAATACTTTCCAGCCCAAAAAAATCAACGAGATAG
>NZ_JBZVFG010000026.1:0-53379 GCF_058402785.1 Candidatus Magnetaquiglobus sp. | reverse complement strand
CGATTTTCTCCCCATGGGCCAAATTGCGACTTCTGGCCGAACCCCTCATCGGCTGGGTTCACCACGAAGAACATATCGCCGAATTCGTGACCCGACGCCTGGGACGGGAGTTCCTCGACTACGCCATCGATCCCTTCATCTCCGGAGTCTACGCCGGCGACCCAGGCAGCTTGTCGGTGGCGGCGGCGGCACCCAAGGTGCATCAACTGGAACAAAGCTGGGGATCCCTGATCGTCGGCGGCATCATGGTCGGCAGGAAAAACAAGGCAATGGGCATGCCTCGGGGACGACTGGTGACCTTCGATGGAGGTCTGGAACTGCTCCCGGCCACCATCACCGCTCGTCTTCCCGCCGGCACGGTGCGCACCGGAATCGAGGTGGTCACCGTGCGTCCGGTCGAGGGCGGCTGGCAGGTGGAATGGCGCAATGCCCAAGGTGAACGGGGTTTGGAACGGGCCGAACGGGTGGTATTGGCCATGCCGGCCCACGCGGCGGCCAAGGCGCTCTTCACCACCCTTCCCGCCGCCAGTCAATTGTTGGCGGGTATCGCTTATGCGCCGGTCGCCTCGACCGCGTTGGGTTATGCCCGCGACCAGGTGAGCCATCCGTTGGATGGATTCGGGTTCCTTTTGCCCCGTCGCGAACGGGTACGTCTGCTCGGTGCGCTCTTCTCCTCGTCGCTTTTTCCCGGACGCGCGCCGGACAACAAAGTGTTGTTGACCAGCTTCATCGGTGGGGCCATGGATCACCAGGCCCTGACCATGCCCGATCCGGTACTCGAAGCCTGGGTGCGCAAGGATCTGGCCGATACCCTGGGCATTCGCGGCGAACCGGAATGGCTGCGCATGACCCGTTATCAGCAGGCCATTCCGCAATACAACGTCGGCCATCTGAACCGGATCAAGGCGCTGGACAAGATTCTGAAAGCCTATCCGGGGATTCACACCCGCGCCAACTGGCGGGATGGCATCTCGGTATCGGATTGCGTGCTCAACGCCGAGAAGCTGGCCAAACGTATGACCGGTGAACTGCCGGAAGAGCCGGAAGAGGAGGAGGGACAACCCGCATGACCCGTCTGATTGCCCTGGATACCGAAACCACCGGACTTTCCCCCAACAGGGGGGATCGCATCGTCGAGATTGGCTGCGTGGAGCTGATTCATATGCGCAAAGGGGCGACACGGCAGTGGTTCATCAATCCGGAACGACCGATTCCCGCCGAGGCGACCCGCATTCACGGCATCACCGATGAAAAGGTGGCCAATGAACCGATTTTCAGGAAAATTGCCGAGGACTTTTTGGCTTTTATCGGTTCGGATCAGCTGGTGATTTACAATGCCGGATTTGATCTGGGTTTTCTGAATGCCGAACTGGCGCGGATCAAACGACCCCTGCTGGATGGTTCCCGGGTGATCGATGCCCTGATGTTGGCGCGAAAACGTTTTCCTGGGGCCAAGGCTGATTTGGATTCGGTCTGCAAGCGGTTGAAGATTGATAACGCGCATCGCAAGTTGCATGGCGCGTTGCTGGATGCCGAGCTGTTGGCCGAAGTGTATGTTGCCTTGAATGGCGGCGCGCAGTTCGCGATGGATTTGACCGGCGGGGTTGAGGAGGTTGTCGTTAAGGTCGCAACCACGGAGCAGGCGGTGACCGTGGGGGATGTGGTTCGTCCGGTGCGTGCCTGGCCGATCGCCAGGGAGGAAGAGCAGGCCCATGCGGCGTTTCTGGAGTTCATGCAGAAAGAGCATGGTGCTTGTTTGTGGACGAATTGAGAGGGTGATTCAACGGTCGCAAGGGTCCGGGGACCGAAGGTCCCCGACTTGAAAGGCTGTTTGGCAAATGCCAAACAGCCGACACGGGCCATTCGTGGCCCGCCTCCTCATACCTCATCGATGAAATTGGGCACCTGACTCTCCAGACCCACTGCCTTTTCCACATCAAGGACAAAGGCAATGCCGGAGCCGGGTTGATGAAAAGCCCCCACTTTTTTGATGGTCTTTAAAACCGGCTTGACCAGATGCTCTTCGACCAAAAACAAAATCATGTCACGCTGAATGTCGAGGGTCAGACCAAAAATGGTCTTGACACCATGAATGCCCACACCACGCGCGGGAATGATCGTGGCGCCGGTCGCGCCGGATTTGCGTGCTGCGGCCACGATTCCGTCGCTCAAGTCGGAACGGATGGTCACCACGATCAGCTTGAAACGCATGCGACCCTCCGTGCTCATTCCAGACTGCCGTAAGAGGAGGTTCTACGCCGCCGCCGCATGATGAGTCCGGCAATGAAACCAACGATCAACACACCAGCACCCGCCAGAAAAAAAAGCGTGTCGGACTGCTTTTCCAAGATGCGGTTCTCATCGTTGGCCTGTTTCAGCTCCTTTTCCAGTCGTGAGGTCTTGGAGACCAACTCCTGATTCTCCTGCTCGATGCGCAGGGCGTTGCGGGAGACCTCCTGGATGCGCTTGAGTTCGTTCTGGAGCTTCTCCTGGTTCACCAGCTTGGCGCGCAACTCGTCGATCTCGGCACGCAGCTGGTTGCGTTCGATCTCCGGCGGGATCTTGGCAGAGAGGGAACGATGCGCCACCCAGCCGTCACTGCCGTCGGAAAGACGGACATGATCCCATCCGGAACCGTTGCTTTCCAAGAACTCCAGCTTGTCCCCGGCCTTGAGGGTGCGGATCACCGGGGCGTTCAAACCCGCCGAACGGCGCAGATTGATCTGTTCATCCGCGACATAGCGATCCTCGGACAGGGCTGGCAGGGCTTGCATGGCCAGCAACAGACCGAGGCAAAGTGCCGTGATCCATTTGATTTCAAGGCCACCACGCCTTGAGGGCGGAAAAAATTCGTTCATGCGTAAACCCGATCCTGTTGAAAGTAATCCGTTTCGATTTATGATGCCTGTTTGGCGGGGTTCGTCAACCAGGAAAGCCCCAAGCCCCGACCCTTTTTCCATTGATTGCCTCAAGCGATTCCAAGGAGCCGATATGTCGTTGGACAACCATGTCAGCAAGGCACGCGTGCTGGTCGAGGCCTTGCCTTACATGCGCCGATTCGATGGCGCCACCTTTGTGATCAAGTATGGCGGTCACGCCATGGTCGATGAGAGTCTCAAGAAGAGTTTCGCCCAGGATGTGATTCTGCTGCGCCAGATCGGGATCAATCCGGTGGTGGTGCATGGCGGCGGACCGCAGATCAGCCAGACCATGACACGCATGGGGTTGAAACCCCGGATGATCGACGGACAGCGGGTGACCGATGAGGAGACCGTCAACGTGGTCGAAATGGTGTTGGCCGGCAAGGTCAACAAGGATATCGTCAACCTGATCAACCTCAACGGTGGTCGGGCCGCCGGATTGTCCGGCAAGGATGGTCACACGATCCTGGCGCGCAAGCGTCCGCCGAAACGCAAGGCGGCTCCGGATCCGGAACAGCCCGAAGAGCTGATCGACCTGGGTTGGGTCGGCGACGTGGAGGAGGTCGATACCACGCTTTTGGAGATGTTTCGGAATTCCGACGTGATTCCGGTGGTGGCGCCGGTGGGGGTGGGTCGTGCCGGCGAGACCTACAACATCAACGCCGATGCGGTGGCCGGCAAGGTGGCCGCGGCGTTGAAGGCGGAAAAGCTGATTCTTCTGACCGACGTTCCCGGCGTGCGCGATCAGGACGGGGGGTTGATCAGCCGTCTCGGGGCCACGGAGGCGACCCGGATGATTCGCGAGGGTGTGATCAGCGGCGGCATGATTCCGAAGGTGGAGACCTGTCTGGCGGCGCGGCGCGGCGGGGTGACCACCACCCACATCATCGATGGCCGGGTGGAGCATGCCCTGCTTCTGGAGATCTTCACGGATCAGGGAATCGGCACGCTGGTGGCATGACCCTCCCTTTCGGGATGGTTTGGACCGGACCTGCCAATGCGGTGAAAGATATGGCATCGCGACAAGGGTTCGAACGTGTTGGGTTGAAATCAAGGCCGCCATCGGCGGTCCATGGAAAGGGTCAAAAAATGATCGCACCCGTTGTCGTGCAAATCCGGTGCCGCCATGCCTGAACAGAACGAAATGCCTGGCCAACCGCTTGGCAAGGATGCGTTGATCGCCTGGATGGAACAGGGTTGCAAGCCGTCCCGGGAGTGGCGCATTGGCACGGAACACGAAAAGTTCGGCTTTGACAAGCATGATCTCCGGCCCATTCCCTACGAGGGTCCCAACGGCATCGAGACCCTGTTGACCGGAATGGCCAGTCGTTTCGGTTGGGAGATCGAGCTTGAACAGGGCCGACCGATCGCCTTGAAGAAGGATCGGGCGGCCATCACCCTCGAACCGGGCGGACAGGTGGAGCTTTCCGGCGCGCCCATGAAGGACATTCATGCCGCCTGGCAGGAGATCGACGACCATCTGCATCAACTCGGCCAGGTGTGTCGCGAGTTGGGGGTGGCTTTTCTGGGGATCGGCGCGCAGCCCTTGTGGCCCTTCGAGGCGATTCCGTGGATGCCCAAGGGGCGTTATCGGGCCATGCGTGCCTATCTGCCCACCCGTGGTCATCTGAGTCTTGACATGATGGCGCGTACCGCCACGGTTCAGGCCAATCTCGATTTCGGCGACGAGGCCGACATGGTGCGCAAGTTCCGGCTGGCGCTGGCCTTGCAGCCTTTGGTGACCGCGTTGTTCGCCAATTCTCCGTTCATGGATGGCAAGCCGACCGGCTTCTTGTCGCATCGGGCCTGGATCTGGCGCCACACCGATCCGGATCGGTGCGGCTGGCTGCCGTTCGTTTTCGAGGCGGGATTCGGTTTCGAACGTTATGTCGAATATGCGCTCGATACCCCGATGTTGTTCATCCATCGCGACAAAACCTATCGCGATGCGGGGGGCGTGCCGTTTCGGGCCTTTCTGGAGGGCAGGCATCCGGCCTTGCCGGGCGTTCACGCCACCCTTTCCGATTGGGAGACCCATTTGACCACGTTGTTTCCGGATGTGCGGTTGAAGCGCTATCTGGAGACACGAGGCGCAGACGCGGGCAATTCCGCGACGTTGTGTGCCCTGCCGGCCTTCTGGAAGGGGATTCTTTACCACGAGGATGCGATATCGGCCTGTTGGGAGTTGGTGAAGGATTGGGAACATGAGGAGCGGGCGGCGATTCATGCCGAGGTGCCGCGTTTGGCGTTGCGGACGCCGATTCCCGGCCATCGCACCTTGCGGGATTTGGCGTTGGAGGTCTTGCCGCACGCCAAGGCCGGGTTGGCCGCGCACAGTCGGTTGAACGCCAAGGGGTGTGACGAGACGATGTTTTTGAAGCCTCTTTTTGCCACGGCGGCCAGTGGGGTGACACCCGCGGAGCGGATGTTGGAGGCCTACCGGCAGCGTTGGGGTGGGCGGGTGGAGCCGGTGTTCGTGGAGCAGGAGTTCGAGACCTTTTTGGCCGAGTGTGGGTGAGGGGGTTCTCCCCCCATCATGCAAGTTTGGAAACGAAGCTCGTATTTTGCACTGTGGCCTTGCGGGAAACGACGCATCTCAAAATAGACGCGGTTTAAAAGACCGTCTTTGAAAGAAAACCGGGGGGACCATCCCCGGTGATCCGACTCCAGACAGCCAATCCAGTGTCACCCCCAACCCTCTGCTCCCCAACCCCCATGCCCGAACTCCCCGAAATCGAAACCATCCGCGCTGGTCTCACCCCCCACCTGGTGGGCCGAACCATCCAAAACCTATCCATCCATACCTCTAAACTCCGTTGGCCCATCCCCATCGATACCCTGCGACAAAACCTCGTCGGCCAAACCATCCATACCTTGCACCGCCGCGGAAAATACCTGCTCTGGTCCATGCATGCCGGCCACCAATTGATCCATCTGGGCATGTCGGGACAATTGCTCATCCAGAACCCTGCCACCCCTGCCACACGCCACGATCACGTCATTTGGGAGTTTGACGACGGAACCCACCTGCTCCTGCGCGATCCGCGTCGCTTCGGCGCCCTGCTCTGGATCGAGGGCGATTGGCACCATCACCCCCTGCTCGCCAAACTCGGACCCGAACCCCTGGAGCCAACCTTTCATGCCGATCACCTGGCCGCCTGGTGCCGAGGACGCCGCGTGGCGATTAAATCTCTGATCATGCAAGGTGCCGTGGTGGTCGGGGTGGGCAACATCTACGCCAACGAAGCCCTTTTTCTGGCCGGCGTGCATCCGGCTCGACCCGCCGGATCCCTCAAGCCCGACGAATGCATCCGTTTGACCCGTACCATCAAGCAGGTGCTGGAAGCCGCCATTCGTCAAGGCGGAACCACCTTGCGGGATTATCGGCAGAGCGATGGAAAGCCTGGATATTTTTCAATAGAACTGAACGTATATGGTCGAACCGGCCAAACCTGCCCCATCTGCGCTGCGCCGATTCGGTCACAACGCCTGGGGCAGCGATCCGCCTTTTTTTGCCCACACTGCCAACCCGAATCTTTCCAGGCGTGACGAGCCATCCGGTCATACAGCCTGGGCCAGTCTGCTTTCGACCCAAAACCCCGATCCCAACCCGACAAATACCCAGACAAACACCCAAACACAAAAAGGCGTGGGACTTTCATCCCACGCCTGACCAGAGACCCTGAAGTCCCGGACCGCTAAAGCTCAGTGCTTGACCGGCTTGGCCGTGTACTGCTGCTTGCCATACTTCTGCATGAACCGCTCGACGCGACCCGCGGTGTCCACCAGCTTGTGCTTGCCGGTGTAGAAGGGATGACACTCGGAGCAGACGCCCAAAGTCAAATCCGAACCCGTGGAACGGGTCTTGAAAACATGACCGCAACCAATGCAGGTGTAGGTGACGTCTTTGTACTGGGGATGGATATCGTTTTTCATGGCTGTCCCTTCCTTGACCATCAATTGTTCATGCTGGCGAAAAATTCCGCATTATTCTTGGTTGCCTTGATTTTGTCCAGGAGAAATGACATCGAATCCTGCGGACCCATGGGCAACAGGATGCGACGCAACACCCAGAGCTTGCTCAGATCGTCCTTGTCGATCAAAAGCTCCTCCTTGCGGGTGCCGGAACGGGCAATGTCGATGGCCGGGAAGATGCGCCGCTCCACGAGCTTGCGATCCAAACTCACCTCCATGTTGCCCGTGCCCTTGAACTCCTCGAAGATCACCTCGTCCATGCGCGAACCGGTCTCCACGAGCGCGGTGGCGATGATGGTGAGCGATCCGCCCTCCTCGATGTTGCGCGCCGCACCGAAGAACCGCTTGGGACGCTGCAAGGCGTTGGCGTCGATACCACCGGAAAGCACCTTGCCGGAAGAGGGGGCAACCGTGTTGTAGGCACGCGCCAGACGGGTGATGGAGTCGAGCAGAATCACCACGTCCCGTTTGTGCTCGACCAAACGCTTGGCCTTTTCGATCACCATTTCCGCCACCTGAACATGCCGGGTGGCCGGCTCGTCGAAGGTGGACGAAACCACCTCACCCTTGACCGACCGCTTCATGTCGGTCACCTCTTCGGGCCGCTCGTCGATGAGCAGAACCTGAAGGATCACCTCGGGATGGTTTTCGGCGATGGCGTGGGCGATGCTCTGCATGAGCATGGTCTTGCCGGTGCGCGGCTGGGCGACGATCAGACCACGCTGCCCCTTGCCGATCGGACACAACAGATCGATCACCCGCGTGCCGGCATCCTTGATGGACGAATGGTCGGGCAACTCCATCACCAGCCGCTGATCCGGATAGAGCGGGGTGAGGTTGTCGAAGTTGATCTTGTTGCGCGCCTTGATGGGATCCTCGTAGTTGATCTTTTCCACCCGCAACAGAGCGAAATAACGTTCGCTCTCCTTGGGGGAACGGATCTGCCCCTCCACGACATCCCCGGTGCGCAACCCGAAACGACGGATCTGCGACGGCGACACGTAGATGTCATCCGGACCGGGGAGATAGTTGGTGTCCGGAGCACGGAGGAATCCGAAGCCGTCCTGGAGGACTTCAAGCACCCCCTCGGCATAGATCTGTGCGTTGTTGTTGGCGCTCTCGGCCTTGAGGATCGCGTAGATCAACTCCTGCTTGCGCATCCCCATCAGACCTTCCACGTTGAGCGCGGAGGCCATTTCCGACAGGGTGGTGACCGGAAGGGCTTTCAAGTCGCTCAAATGGGTGATGGGATGGCGATCGGTTCTCGAGGGAGGCGTGTCCGGACGAGGAGCGGGTGGTGGTCCGAGGTCGTCATCGCCGGAGAACGGGGGTTGCGCCAGATCCGGAGAGTCGGCGGTGGGATCGGTTTGCGGGTGTATACGTTTTTTTGGCATGCGGTGACAGCGATCTTAAGCAAGGATTGGAAATTTGTAAGATGCGGGGAGATCCCCCTCACCCCCCTGGGCGTGGATTTTCATGAGCAATTTCCACGGTAAAAACAACCATCCGGCGCGTTTGACAAAACTTGCAAGATGGGGAATTCCCCTCTCTCCGACCGAGAATTCCCTGGCGGGAGTTGTTCGGTCAAGCAGAGACTTGACAAGACGGACCGCGCGCAAACGGCATGGATTGAGCTGTGGATCCTAAGATTCAGACACGATCCTTCGTGCGAGGTCAACTAAGTCGGGAAAAGGTTTGATCGGGCTTCGAGTGGTCTTTGGAAAGTTTCGGGGCGATCCACGATCTGGGCACGATTGGCGCACGATTTGGGCACGATTTGGGCACGATTGGCGCACGCTTGAGACGCGTCTGGGCGTCGGGACTATTGGTTTTTGGCGTGGCGCGCGGGATTTAGATATCTGTAGTCAGGATGAAATGCCAAAATTCTAGCCATGGAATTTGCAAAAGTCAAACACAAAATCACGAACCGTCGAATACCGTATGATTTTGTAACCGATAAGCGTTCCATTGACCCGGCCAGGCGGGATCTTGCGCAGGAAATTGACCGGTCAGTCGTTTCCAAAGGTCCCGAATTTGTGACAAAAGAGTCTCCGCATCGCATCGGTTGTCGAGGATCCAGTCGGCATGTTGCTGTTTGATCGTCTCGGGGAGCTGCTGGGCGATGATGTTTTGACGTGTGGTGGTGGTGAGATTGGTGCGTTCGGCAAGTCGTTCGGTCTGACGGTCGCCGCAGATCACCACGGCAATCGAATCGCACAGGGATTCGGATCCGGTTTCGAACAGCAGGGGGATCTCCAGGGCGACGATGCGGCGTTGACCTGGCGCGGTTTGGGCATCCCACCGGTCCAGGCTCGTGGCCATCGACGTGAAGACATGCGGATGGATGAGTCCTTCCAGCGCACGGCGTTGATCCGGGTCGGAAAAGACCCGTTCGGCGAGCAGGGGGCGATTCAGGATCCGATCCGGGGTGAGCAGGTCCGCGCCGAACCGTTCGGCCACCCGATCCAGGAGCGGGGAGCCGGGTGCGAGCGCCTGTCTGGCCAGTTGGTCGGCATCCAGGGTGAGGGCTCCCCGTTCGCCCAACAGGCGGGTGACGGTCGATTTGCCGCAGCCGATGGAGCCGGTGATGCCGAGCAGATAGAGCATGGTTCCTCGAGTCGCATCCCCATCGCGGATCTTGGGTTACATGGAGTCGGTTTGACCAAGGCCAAACAGGCTCTCACGCATCGGGCTTGCTTCCGCCCAGACTCACCGGCACCAGGGTGTGAATTTTCAACAGCCGGTCCGCGGTACGCACGCCCCAGTATCCGAGGATGAGCGCGCCCGCCAGACTTATCCAGAGGGTCAACCGCTCGGGCATGGCCAGGATTGGAAAGAATCCGCGCGTCCAGGCCACGCCGGCCCAGAGCAGCAGCAGCCAGGAGGCGACCCGATCCCCCATCACCGCACCCGCCGAGAAAAATCCCGCCACGCGCACGGTCACGCCGATGATCAGCGTGGTCAGGCAGCCCACCCCCAACAGATGGACCGCCACATCCGGCGATCCCTCCCCGGTCACCAGCCAGGCCGCCGCCAGCAGGGCATGCAGAAAGCCGAGCGTCAGGGTGACGTTGATCGATGCCCATCCCATGCGCCACGCGGCCACAAAGAATTGGGTACCGTGCAGGAGAAAAAACAGGGTGACCAGCCAGGCCGCGCCGGCCAAGGGCCAGATTTCCAGAGGTGTCAGACCCGCGAGCGCCGAGAAGAGCCAGGCCAGGGCCAGGGTGATGGCGAACAGGCGCGCGGGTTGGTTCTGGAGCAGACGACCGCCGAGCACGTTCTGGATCAACTGCTGTCCTGCCACCAAGGCCATGGTGACCGGTCCGCACCAGAGCAGGAACAGCGCCTCGCCCGGATCATCCAGGGAAAGCCAGGGTGCCGCGGCCATCAGGGTCATGCCGGCGGCCAGGGGATAGCCCCGTTGGACCCGGAGACCGGGGTTGCCTTGTCGGGTCACCTGAAACAGAAAATAGCCCGCCCCGCCATACGCTACGCTGATCAATACCGCTCCGGTCATCGCGAGCCACTCCAGGCTGAACAGCGAGAAGAACAGACCGGTCCAGAGCAGAAGGGTGAGTTTCAACAGGCTGGAGGAGGGAGGTGGCTTGCCGCCGGTGACATGCGGTCCGGATTGCAGGGCAAACCCCAGAAGAAATGAACCCAGGAACCCCTCGATCTGCACCCGGGCGTGCCAGAGTCGGATCAGGAAAAAGTCCCCCTGGACCGGGAGTTGATCGTGTTGCCACATCCACAGGAAAAACCCGAACAGGAATCCCACGCCGGCGAACAACAGACCACCCAACCAGAAACGATGCAGCACCGGTTGGCGGGTGAAGGTCATGGGTGCGAAGGATTGATCCGCGGGCGCGAGGATCTGAATCAGACGTTTCATGGGATCTTTTGACCATGTGGATGGTGATTGAATTGGATCGGGCGCCATGCCACTGGATTTTCGAGTGGGGCGCGGAAACGGTCAAGCCTTGATGGCGATTATTTGCAGGTGAAAAATTTTTTTACAAACGGTCAAATTTCTTTACAATCAGTCAATCATTTGTTTTTGTTATATTTATTCGTGATATTGCCCATTTTTTCAAAATTTGATGTAATAATTTCTGTCGCTTGTGTGGGGTATTCAAAAAATTATTTCTTAAATTTCAATCCAATGACCCCATAGCCGTCCTGGCATGCAATCTGCTAGAATGTTAACGAGTATTCATTCCATGTTTTCCATCGCATCTTCACAGGAGGGGGTCATGAAGAACTGCTGGGAAAAAAATCAGTGTGGACGAGAACCCGGAGGGAGCAAGGAGGCCAAGCTTGGCACCTGTCCGGTGGCCACCTTCGAAATGGCGGATGGATTCCTGGGCGGCAAGAACGGGGGTCGGGCCTGTATTTTCATTGTCGGTTCGCTGGCTCCGGCAGAGCGGCTCAACACCTGCGCCTCCCTGGTCAAGCAGTCCAAGCGCGACTGCCATCAATGCGCCTTTTTTGTCGATTTGAAGAAAAAATACAAGAAGGCCTTCAATCTTGAGGTGTTCAACCGTTACATCGAAAACTCCGCCACCATGACGTTGGCGTGATCGTTCAACCTCTTCCACGCTTTTGGCGTCGGTCGCGCCAGACGGCGACGCTCCACAGCGTCGCACCCAAAAGGATCAACAGCAGCGCGAACCCCTGATTCGACGTCAATCCCGCGGCCAATCTCTCTCCCTTCAAATCCCCGCGCCAGAACGAAACCATGAAGTAGACCCCGAACAGGGCCACGGTTCCCAGACCGGTGAGGGCTCCCGGCATTTCTTTGATGCGCGGCTGGATGGTCAGCAGCCAGCGGCTGGAGGCCAACGCCGCCAATCCCATGTAGAGCTGTGTCGGGTGGACCGGGATTCCGGCGGGCGGACCGATGCCGAAGGTTTCGCCGAAGGTCACGCCCCACGGCAGGGTGGTGGGGGTGCCATGGCAGCAGCCGGCGGAAAAGCAGCCAAAGGTGCGTTGCAGGCCGTAGCCGAGCACGAAATAGGGGATGAGAAAATCCATGACCCGCCAGAAGGGTAATGTTTTCCAATGGCAGTAGCCGGCCAGCAGGAGAAAAAAGGCCGTGGTGACTGCCACGGTGCTCAGGCTTTCGAGTCTGGCGGGATCCAGATGGGCGCGCAGGCTGGCCAGGGAGTACTCCCCGGAGAGGAGCAGGAGGATCAATCCGCCGCCGAACCAGATGGAAAAGACCACCAGAAAGCTGATGTCGCCGAGATGGGACTGTTCCAGAAGAGTTTCGTCCCGATGTTTGCGCGCCAGAAAATAGATGAAAAAGAGCGCGGCCATCATCACGAAGCCGTAGGTATGGACGGTGATCTCTCCGAAGTGGGCCAGGATGGGATGCATGCGGGTTTTCTGGGATCAGGTTGATGTATCGGGACGGGATTCGGCGATGCGGTGGATGATGACCGCGCTCAGACCCCAATCCATGGCCAGGGTGATGTCGATGCCGAGTGAGATGAAATAGGGGTTGTAGTAGTGCCAGTAGCCGAGCTGCACGCAGGTGTATTCCCCGAGGGTGCCGAGCAGGGCGCCGATCACGAAGATCGACAGATCCGTTTCCGCGCGCCAGTATCCGGCCATGGCGATCAGGAATCCGGCGTAGAGCAGATGGACCAGCGGCATTTTATCCATCAGGGTGAGGGTGAGAAAGGCATAAACCGATATCAGGATCGCGAGGATCCGGACATAGGGAACGCGGAAAGGGTTTCCGGCGGGCAGCATGGCCAGAAGCAGCCGGGTCAGGCGTCGATAGAGGGCGAACAGGTTGGCCCAGATGAGCGGGATCCAGATCGGCAGGCCGAGGATCAAGCCTGGCGCGTGGTAGGTCCACTCTCCCAGGTGGACGCTGACCGCCTCGGCGGGGGTGCCGAGCAGAGCCGCGGCCAGCATGGCGCGATGGTCGTTCGGATGGGGATGGTATTGGAGCTGGGCGATCAGAACCAGTGTCAGCACGATCGTGGTCAACGCGGGTTGATGCCAGCTCCAGACCACCGTCGCGAACAGCGTGGCTCCGGTGAGCGCGGCAAACAGGGCCTGGGGTGTCCAGTGGGTCATCCGGGGTTGCATGTCGATACCGTGCTATCCATGAAATCGGTCGCGATGGATTGGATTATCTGCTATGGTAATGGTTTTTGGTTGGAAAGGCCACCGAACGTTACCTGGGAGGAGCATCATGACGCATGTGATCGATGGCAAGCGCATCGCCGCCGATATTCGGGAGACCCTGCGCCAGGAGGTGACCTTGTTGCGAGAGCGGCACGGCATCGTTCCGGGGTTGGCCGTGGTGATCGTGGGGGATGATCCGGCCTCCAAGGTTTACGTACGCATGAAGCGTCAGGCCTGCGAGACTGCCGGCATCGCTTCGTTCCATCACGAACTGCCTGGCGACACCTCTCAGGAGGTTTTGCTTGCATTGATTGCGCGGCTCAATGCCGATCCGGCGGTGCATGGGATTCTCACCCAGCTTCCTCTTCCGGGTCACATCTCCGAGCGGGCCATTCTGGAGGCCATCTCTCCGTTCAAGGATGTGGACGGGTTCCATCCTCACAACGTTGGCATGTTGGCCATTGGCGAGCCGTTGTTTCCGCCCTGCACCCCATTCGGGGTGATGGAGTTGTTGCGGGTCGAGGGGATCGATCCCAAGTCCAGGCATGTGGTGGTGGTGGGGCGTTCCAACATTGTTGGCAAGCCGATGGCGTTGTTGATGCTTGCTGCCCATGCCACGGTCACCATCTGTCATTCGCGCAGTGCCGATCTGCCGGCGTTGGTGGGTTCGGCGGACATTCTGGTGGCCGCGGTGGGCAAGCCGCGCATGATTCCCGGTGATTGGATTCGCGAGGGGGCGGTGGTGATCGATGTAGGCACCAATCGTCTGCCGGATGGTTCGTTGTGTGGGGATGTGGATTTTGAGTCCGCGCGGCTCAAGGCGTCGCACATCACCCCGTCGCCGGGTGGCGTGGGGCCGATGACCATTGCGATGTTGTTGAAGAATACCGTCAAGAGTGCCAGGCGGACGCATGGATTGGATTGAGGTGGGGTAGGGGGGAGAAACCGTTACGGGGGACCGGGGGGTGTGTCCGAGATGTTCCCGTAATCTCAGCAAGGGAAATCTTGCTCGACCGGCCAGGTTAACGTAAAGCACCGCCCAAACGTTCAGCCCCTGCCCCCATCCATCCTGACCACCCGCCCGCCGAACAACCCGGCCCTTCCTTCCCGACTGGTGAACACCACCAACCCCACCCCATGCTCCAGACAAAACACGCGCAGATCCTCGGCCAACCCCACCTCTCCCGAATCGGACAGAGGATTTCCTGGCTCGTCGATCAACAACAGTCGCGGACGCAAGGCATACAGAATCGCCACGCCAACCCGATATTTTTCAGCCGCGGAAAACAGATGCCATCCCCGATCCCAACACGCCCCATCCAGCCCGGCACGCCGCAACGCGGCTTCGACACGCGCGTTTAGATCATCCCCACGCACCCCGCGCGCCGCCGGGGCCAATCCGACCTCCTCGCGCGGGGTGGCACACAAGAACCGCAACTCCGGCACCCGGAACAACACCCCAACTCCCCCGTCCTCAGGCCGGATCACCGCACCGGACGCGGGCTCGATCAGACCGGCCATGACCCGCAACAACCGACTCTTGCCAAACGACTCCGGCGCGAGAATCGCCAACCGCTCCCCGGCCCGCACCACCAGATCCATCGGCACGGATCCATGGGAGACGCACACCGCGCGCAAGGTCAACAGGGGATCCGTGCCGCTCACGCCTCCCCCATGCGCCCGGCGAGACGATAGACCGACTCCAGCAACGCGGAGGCCCGATAGGGCTTGGTGAGAAAGGCATCCATGCCCGCGGTCAATCCGCGCGCCATCTCTTCCTGCAACGCGCCGGCACTCACCCCGAGAATCGGTATCCTGGCGACCGCTTCACCCAACACCCCGTCACGGATCAACCGCGTGGCCACGATGCCATCCATGTCCGGCATCTGCACATCCATCAGAACGATGTCGTAAGGGTCGGAGCGGAGCTTTTCCAAAGCCACGCGACCATCCTCGGCATGTTCGACCCGGTGGCCGTCGCGGCTTAAGATATGGGCGGCCAGAATGCGGTTGTCCACGCCATCGTCCACCACCAGAATCCGCAACGGACGACTGGCGCCTCCCGCATCGGTCAGGGAGTCCATCGAGGTGATGTCGAAAAGCTGTTCAGTGGTCGCACAGGGTTGGAAGCGGGCCACGAAGTGAAAGGCACTCCCCTCGCCCTCGCCACGACTCTCCAGCCACAGACGACCATGCATCATGCCGACCAGCTGCCGGGAGATGGTCAATCCCAGCCCCACGCCACCGAAACGGCGGGTGGTGGAGAGATCGGCCTGGCTGAAACGGTCGAAGATCAGCTCTTGTTTGTCCAGGGGGACGCCGACGCCGGTGTCGATGACCGTGAAATGGAGCGCGATCGGCCAGGACGCCTCGAACGGTTCGTCCGCGAGGTGCAAGAGCACGCGAATCCCGCCGCGCTCGGTGAACTTGATGGCATTGCCGACCAGATTGACCAGAATCTGCCGCAGCCGCAACGCATCCCCGCGCATCCGGACCGGCACGCGCGGATCGATGTCGTGATGCAGGGCCAACCCCTTGCTCAACGCCGGCGCGCTTAAGATTTCACACACCATGAGCACCACCTCGCGGGGATTGAATGAGGTCACCTCCAGCCGCAACGCGCCGGCCTCGGCCTTGGAGAAGTCGAGGATGTCGTTCAGGAGCGCCAGAAGCGAATGGCTGGAGCGCTGGATGATCTCCACGTATTGACGCTGTTCCGGGGTGAGTTCGGTGGCGGCCAACAGATCGGTCATGCCGATCACGCCGTTCATCGGGCTGCGGATTTCGTGGCTTATCACGGCCAGGAAGGAGCTTTTGGCCTGATTGGCCGCTTCGGCGGCCTTGCGGGCGCGATCGAGATCCGCCTGACGGCTCAGGGCGGCATGGGATTCGCGGATGTCGCGACGCATGCCATCCATGGCCGCGGCCAGACGGCCCATCTCATCGGATCCTGGCAAGGCGATGACGGTTTCGAGATCACCCTGACCCAGGGCCTTGGCGTGGTGATCGAGACGCCGGATCGGATCCGTGACGATTTTTTTCAACAGCAGCGACAGAGAGAAGCCCAGCACGATGAAGATGGCCAGAAACCAACCGATCAAGGCGCGGATGCGCGAGGAGGCGGCCAGATCGGCGTTGCGGGTGAGAAGGCCGATCTCCACCTTGCCGATCGGTTCGGTATCTGCGGGCTCCACGAGCACATCGACCCGAAACAGCCGTACCGTGCCGCTGGCGGCCAAAGAGAGGGAATCGACGGTGTTGAGATCCGGGGCCTGGGCGATCACCCGACCATTGGCGTCGAGAATGCGCACGAAACCGATGTCGTACTGGGTGCGGGTGAGTCGTTTGACGTAACTGGCGAGCACGATGTCGTCCAGGGTGAGCAGCGGCTCGATGGAGAAGATGGCCGCCGCCTCGGCCAGGGCGGCCCCCTGACGCTGGATGCGCTCCGACAGGGCCCGTTGCTCGGCGACCACCGCGTTCCAGCTCATCAGGACCGTCGGAATGGCCAGCAACAACAGAGTCGAGCCGATCAGCTTGACATCCAGACGCATGCGTTGCCAGATCCGTAAGAAGAACATGCCTCGTTGTTTCAACCCGAATGAGTGGTCCCAACGCATCATCTCGTCGGATGCCCCGCGAGGAGGATCCGGGATTGGGGCGGTGAAGGGTTGTGCCGGTTTGCAACTATGACATGGCCAACCGCAACAAAACAAGCGCATCGATGGTCCGCCCCCTTGCAAATTGGAGATAAAGAGGTAATTATCATAATTTACCACTTTCCGGACGTGGGAACGATTCCGGATGCGCGAAATGGTAAGGACCCGATCGCAATAAAAGGGCGGGCCACGTCGCTCTTCGACGCTGGCATGGGGGGTCGCCCTGCCCGTGGAACCTGCTCGGTTCGACAAGGCCGAATCCGCGGCGTCATGGAACCAACCGCCCGCAAGATTGATCCTAGGGACAACCGGTAACGAACAAGGAGAATGGAATCATGAGCAAAAAAGTTGCATTGGTGACGGGTGGCGCGGGCGGTATCGGCACGGCGATCTGTCGTGCGTTGAGCAAGGATGGGTATCAGGTGGTCACCACCTGCGCGCCGGTCTTCGAGTGCCCCAACCTCGACGGGTGGAAACAAACCATGCGCGACGAAGGACTCGACATCCCGGTCTATGAGGCCGACGTGGCCGATTTCGAGTCGTGCAAACAGGCGGTCGAAAAGATCGAGGCCGAGGTCGGGCCGGTGGATGTGCTGGTCAACTGCGCCGGCATCACCCGCGACAGCGTGCTCAAAAAAATGACCCCGGATCAGTGGAATCAGGTGATCGGCGTCAATCTGGACAGTGCCTTCAACCTCACCCGTCAGGTCTTTCCGGGCATGCTCGATCGTGGTTTTGGCCGCATCGTCAACATCGCCTCGGTCAATGGCCGCAAGGGTCAGTTCGGTCAGGCCAACTACTCGGCGGCCAAGGCCGGCATGCATGGTTTCACCATGGCCGTGGCCCAGGAAGGGATCCGCAAGAACGTCACCTGCAACACCGTCAGCCCTGGCTACGTGGCCACGGAAATGGTGAAGAAAATCCGCGAGGATGTGCTGCAATCGATCATCGCCCAGATCCCCGCCGGTCGTCTGGCCGAGCCGTCGGAGATCGCCCGCGTCGTGTCTTTCCTGGCCGCGGAAGAGTCCGGCTTCATCACCGGCGCCAACATCGACATCAACGGCGGCCAGTTCATTCACTGATCGCCCACCACCCGCGGGCGTGACCACCAGATCGATGATCGCCCAGGCCGGGGAACCGCATGCAACCCGTGCGGTCTCCCCGGCCCCTCATCAACGGGTCGGAAGAGGAGAGGCTCTATTTTATGGATGAGACCCAGATTCGAATCATCAAAAAATACGCCAACCGACGCCTGTACGATACCGAGCAGTCGGCCTACATCACCCTGGATGGGGTACGCGATCTGGTGATGAACCGCATCCCGTTCCAGGTGGTCGATAACCGCACCGGGGCCGATCTCACCCGTCTGATCCTGTTGCAGATCATCAGCGAACAAGAGGACAAGGGCCATCCGGTTTTCGATTCCGATGCCCTGCAAATGATCATCCGATTCTATGGCGACACCTTGCAAGAGGCGCTGGGCGAATGGATGAAACAGAGCCTGGATGCCTTCATGGCTCAAAAAAATATCTTCCAAAACGCGCCCGATCCATTGAGCCTGATCAACGAAATGGGGCGGCGCAATCTGGAGATGTGGCACTCCCTGCATGGAAGCCTCTTCTCCTTGACTCTCGGCTCCACGCCCAAGAAAAAAGAGTAATGCCGTTGCCTGGCTGGTCAGGAGGGGAAACGAATTTTTTTCTCCTGGCCTGAAAAAAATCTATTGACAGGGTTGGTGGCATTCACTTATGCTGCACCGCAACATTGTTGCATTGCAGCAAACTGCGACGACATGTGCACTCACTCGATAAGGATCAAAAACAATGGACAATAACAAGGTTGCCGAACGCATGACGGAATTGACCAAGCGGATGATGGATTCGATTTCCGATCTGCAGAAGATCAACGATCGCACCGTGCAAGAACTGACCAAGCAACAGCTCGAGGCCGCCGAAGGTTTCATCACCGCCGGTGCCCGGCAGCTCAAGGATCTGAGTTCCGCCAAGACCATTCAGGAAGCGGTCTCCACCCAGGCGGACATCGCCACCAATCTGGGCAAAATGATGGTCGAGAATGCCAAGCGCACCATGGATGTGCTGACCCAGGGGCAGAGCGAACTCAAAGATTTGATCGAAAAGAACATCACCAAACTGGTGGAAGAGGCCAAAGCCGGATTGGAATGATCCGAGGCCCTTTTTTCCGGCATCGGGGCGACCTCCGCATCCGGCGCGAGGTGGGACCAACAGCCCCGCAGTAACGGCGCAGGGACGCGCCGTCCAATTTTTTCGACCAGGATACCTGGCCGCAATAACGATTCAAGTTATTGGTATTCAACAACAACTGTATTCATCAAGTCGATTCAAGCTGTTTTCGTAAAACTCGCAAGGTGGGGGCCTCCCCCCGCCCCGTGGTGATCTCCTTAGGGAGCGCCACGGCAAGGCCGCTGATGAATCCCCTTCAAGGAGTCGAGCATGGACAAAAATCCGTTTACCGGTGACTGGATGGCCGGATGGCAGAACCTGCAACGCAAAATGTGGGAAGATTGGTCGGACGTGACCCAAAGCTCCTGGACCAACGCCTGGCAGAATGAAACCCCGATGAATTTCTTCAAGGACGGGATGATGGGCTGGCAGAAGATGTTCGCCATGCCGCAGGCGACCCCCGAGGTGATGGCCATGCGTCACGCCATGGGCTCGATGGAAGAGTTCATGCGCATGGGTCGCGAAGTGTTCAAGATGTTCCAGAACATGTCCGAGGGAACCAATCTGAGTCAGGAGTGGACCTCCCAGCTCGACAAGACGATTCAGCAGGCCAAGGCGATGTTCAGCCAGGGTCAGGAGTCGTTCCAGGGTGTCATGGGCCAGTGGGGCAAGCTGGACGGCATGAACGCCATGATGAGCAATCCCATGAAAGCGTGGGTTGAATTTCTGAACACCAATCCGATCTTCGCCAACGATACCATGCGTGCCTTGCTGACGGGTGGTCAGGCCTCGGAAGAGGCGATGATGCGTTTTCTGTCGGCGCCGGGCGTGGGGTACAACCGCGAACGGCAGGAGAAGATGCAAGAAGGGATGCGGTTGGTCCTGGAGTTTCGCAAGGCGTTCGAAGAGTTCCAGACTCTCATGAACGAGACCTCCAAGAAGGCGCTGGACAAACTGCACAAGAAGTTGTTGGAGATGGGTGCCGAGGGCAAGCAGCTGCAGACCATGCGTGATCTGTATGTGCTGTGGGTGGATTGCAACGAGGAGGCGAATGCCGCCACGGTCACCACCAAGGAGTTCAACGAGCTTAATTCGCGCATGATGAATGCATTGATGCGGGTGCGTCGCAATGTGGCCGAGACCATGGACAACGCCATGGGGGCGGTGAATTTGCCCACCCGACGCGAACTCGACAGTGCCCATCGTCAGATCGCCTCCCTGCGTCGTCGTCTGTCGGCGCTGGAGGATGCCTTGCAGGAGCTCAAGGGAAAGGATTCGAGCGCGGAGATTCACGCTCTGCGCGATGACATGGAAAAGCTCGGCGTGCGTCGTCTGCGGGATGAGTTGGCGGATTTGAAGCGTCAACTGGAGGAGTCATCGTCCGCCCCGACCCTGTCGGTGGTGGAGAGTGCCGGCACGGAAGCGACCTCGGACAAATCGGCCATCAAGAAAACGGTGCGCATCGGCAACGCCAAGCCGGCCCTGGTCGCCGCGCCCGCCCAGAAAGGAGAGTAAGCCATGTTTCCGTTTGCCATCAATCCGGAAAAGGCGGTGGAAGAGCTGTCGCGTTTCAACAAGAAGCTCACCGCCGGACTCAAGACCTTCACCGAGGTGGGCCAGATCGAATCGGGCATCAGCGCCAAGGAGGCGGTCTATCGCGAGGACAAGGTGACCTTGTATCACTACACCCCGAAGGTGGAGAATCCCCATCGGGTGCCTGTTCTGGTGGTGTATGCGCTGGTCAACCGTCCCTACATGGCCGATCTTCAGGAAGATCGCTCCATGATCAAGGGGTTGTTGGATGAAGGCATGGATGTCTACCTGGTGGACTGGGGCTATCCGGACGCTTCGGATCGCTACCTGACCATGGATGATTACATCAATGTCTATCTCAAGCACTGCGTGGATTACATTCGCGAAAAGCATGACATCTATCGGGTGAACCTGCTCGGCATCTGCCAGGGCGGCACGTTCAGCCTTTGCTTCACGGCCCTGCATCCGGATCGGGTGCGCAATCTGGTGCCCATGGTCACGCCGGTCGATTTCCACACGCCGGACAACCTGTTGAGCCAGTGGGTGCGCAACGTGGATGTGGATCTGCTGGTTGATACCCTGGGCAACATTCCGGGCGATCTGTTGAACATCACCTTCCTGTCCATGAACCCATATCGGTTGACTGGCCAGAAGTATCTGGACATGGTGGATCTGCTCGACGACAAGGTGAAGTTGAAGAATTTCCTGCGCATGGAGAAGTGGATCTTCGATTCACCGGATCAGGCGGGCGAGACCTTCCGTCAGTTCGCCAAGGATTTCTTCCAGAAGAACGGCCTGATCAAGGGAAGCGTCAAGATCGGCGATCGTCGGGTGGATCTGGCCAACATCACCATGCCGGTATTGAACGTTTTCGCCACCAAGGATCATCTGGTGCCGCCGAACGCCTCCAAGGCGCTCAAGCAGTATGTGGGCAGCAGCGATTACAACGAATTCGCCTTCAACGGTGGTCACATTGGTATCTATGTGAGCGGACGCTCCCAGGCCGAGGTTCCGCCGACCATCGCCAATTGGCTCAAAGAGCGGGGTTGATCCCCATTCACCTGGTCTGACGGCGGGCTCCCCGGCAAGGGGATACGCCCGCCACTTATTCACCTGATCTGACGGCGGGCTCCCCGGCAGGGGATACGCCCGCCCCCCATCCGTGGCGCGTTCTCGGACGTTCCACGGTAACGCGAGGCCCCGGTTGTCATGCATGGATGCATGGACCGGGGCCGAGCACCCCTCTTCAAGCTCTCCGCTGTCACATTCGCAAATTGTCGTTGTCCGCTTTTCGCATCCGTAGGGTGTGTTGACATTCAACCGAAGCATGAATTTTTGTTGTCAGACCACCTTTGGATCGCCCAATTGCCTGGTGACCGTTTTTTTTTGAGCGCCAGCAGCATGCTGATGAACACGAACAATCGTACTATCTATCAGCAGCTCTTCCAAATCTGGATCATCGGACACCGCTTGCTCGACGCGATCCCATGTACCATTCTTTACCCAGCGAGAAAATCGTTTATAAACATTATTCCAATCCCCGCCAGTTTCCCCACCATCCACAAGAATTCCCACACCTTGTAATGGCCTCCCCTCATCCCTATCTCATCCCTTAGAAGAGATCATGCCCCCCGCATGACCCGCCCCTTTCGAGGAACGTTAGACCCATGCAACAGGAACGCTTGACCACCAAATCCCAGGAGGCCCTGCAACAGGCCATCGGCCTGACCGCCAGCCGACGTCAACAACGCCTGGAACCGGAACATCTGCTGCTCGCACTCCTGGAACAACGGGATGGCATGATCCGCCCGATCTTCGACAAGATGGGGGTGGCCACGCCACGCCTGGAAGAGGAGCTGTCCCGCCTGGTGGAACGAATTCCCAGGGTGGAAGGAACAGGCGCGGACCAGATCCACTTCTCCCGCCGCATGCAGGCCCTGTGGGCCGATGCCGATGGCCTGGCCCGAGAGATGCGCGATGCCTATGTCTCCACCGAACACTTCCTGATGGCCATGACCCGCGAGAAGGAGGGGGAGCTTGCCGGACTGCTCAAACGACTCGGAGTCACCCTGGAGACGGTGCGCCGCACTCTGGCCGAGATCAACGGCAACCGCCGGGTCACCTCCGCAGATCCGGAGAGCGGATTCCAGGCTCTGGAAAAATATGGCCGCGATCTGACCGAACTGGCGCGCGGTGGGGAGCTGGATCCGGTGATCGGACGGGATGACGAAATCCGCCGGGCGATTCAGGTGCTGTCGCGTCGCACCAAGAACAATCCGGTGTTGATCGGCGAGGCTGGAGTGGGCAAGACCGCGATCGTCGAGGGTCTGGCGTTGCGGGTGGTGCGCGGCGATGTGCCGGAATCCTTGAAGAATGTCCGCTTCGTGGCGCTCGACATGGGCGCGCTGATCGCCGGGGCCAAATATCGCGGCGAGTTCGAGGAACGGCTCAAGGCGGTGTTGAACGAGGTGCGCGATGCCAACGGACGGGTGGTGCTGTTCATCGACGAGATGCATACCCTGGTGGGCGCGGGGCGCACCGACGGGGCGATGGATGCCTCGAATCTGCTCAAGCCGGCCCTGGCACGCGGGGATCTGCACTGCGTGGGAGCCACCACCCTCGATGAGTACCGCAAACATGTGGAGAAGGATCCAGCCCTGGCACGCCGGTTTCAACCGGTGCTGATCGGCGAACCGGGGGTGGAGGATGCGATCTCGATTCTGCGCGGCATCAAGGAGCGCTACGAACTGCATCACGGTGTGCGCATCGCCGATGGGGCCATCGTGGCGGCGGTCACCCTGTCGGATCGCTACATCACGGATCGGTTTCTGCCGGACAAGGCCATTGACCTGATCGACGAGGCGGCAGCACGCATCCGTATGGAGATCACCTCCAAACCCCAGGCGATCGACGAGCTGGATCGGCGCATCCTGCAACTGGAGATCGAACGAACCGCGCTCTCCAAGGAGAGCGATCCGGTGTCGCGTGAACGCCTGGCGCACCTGGAGCGGGATTTGGCCGACGAAAAGGAGCGTTCGGCGGTCTTGACCCTGCGCTGGAGCCAGGAAAAGGCCCACATCGACGCAGGACGAAAATTAAAAGAGAGTTTGGAAAAGGCCCGTCAGGAGTTGACCGAGGCCGAACAGCGCGGGGATCTGAGCCGCGCCGGGGAGCTTAAATACGGCATCATCCCGGATCTGATGCGACGCCTGGACCAGGCCGCCACCGAACCGAGCGCGGATCGTCTGTTGCGCGAGGAGGTGGGCGAAGAGGAGGTGGCCGGGGTGGTGGCGCGTTGGACCGGCATTCCGGTGGCGCGCATGCTCGAGGGAGAACGGGACAAGCTGTTGTCGATGGAAAACCGTCTGGCTGAACGGGTGGTGGGTCAGGAGGAGGCGCTGTCCGCCGTGGCGCGGGCAGTGCGACGCGGACGGGCCGGGTTGGGCGATCCCAATCGTCCCATGGGATCGTTCCTGTTCCTGGGTCCGACCGGCGTGGGCAAGACCGAGTTGACCAAGACCCTGGCCGATTTCCTCTTTGACGACGACCGCGCCATGACCCGGTTGGACATGTCCGAGTACATGGAAAAACATTCGGTGGCCCGTCTGATCGGCGCGCCGCCCGGCTATGTGGGGTTTGACGAAGGGGGACAGTTGACCGAGGCGGTACGGCGGCGTCCTTACGGGGTGGTGCTGTTCGACGAGATCGAAAAGGCCCATCCGGATGTGTTCAACGTGCTGTTGCAGATCCTCGACGATGGCCGTTTGACCGATTCCCAGGGACGGGTGGTCAATTTCAAGAACTCGGTGATTATCCTGACCTCCAACATCGGTTCGCACCACCTGATCGCAGCGGGGGATACGCTCTCGGACGCCACCCGCGTCCAGGTGATGGGCGAATTGCAACGGGCCTTCAAGCCGGAGTTCCTGAACCGGCTCGACGAGATCATTTTCTTTCAACGATTGCGCGCTGAACAAATGGAGAGCATTGTCGAAATTCAGTTCAAACGGATCCAGAGTGCCCTGGCGCGGCAGCGGATCACCCTGGAGATCACCCCGGCGCTGCGTCGGCAATTGGCCGAGGAGGGGTATGATCCTCACTACGGTGCCCGTCCGTTGAAACGACTCATGCAGCGGCGCTTGCAGGATCCCCTGGCCGAGGCCTTGCTGGCGGGTCGCTGTCGGCCTGGCGGACGGGTGGTGGCGGATTGGGATGGCGGGGAGGTGCGCTGGTTGGAATAGATGACGATGCGGTAATTGCCATGATGGGGGGAGAACCCCCCTTATCCCCCGTACCATGGACCTCTCCCTTCGGGAGTTCCATGGTAAATGGTAACATTCACGGAGAATGCAGCAATCCCGATTGTCTCCTGGAGTCGCGCCGGGCACTCTGATATGATGTCCGGTGCCTTTGGGGGAATGGCAAGGATTGACTTCAATCGGGAGAATTTTCAATGGTCGTGCAGGGTAGAGGTGGATTGGCGTTGCTGTTGGGAGTCCTGTTGCTCTCCGCGGCGACGGTTTGGGCTTCGGATACCCCGGCGGAGAGCGAACGGCCTCCCTTGAAGCACATCCCCTCGGTCAACTGCGGCGAGTGCCACCAGGAGATTTTTCAACAGTGGCAGGGCTCCATGCATGCCAAAAGCACCGCCTTGACCGATCCCATCCATGGCGCGGTCTATCGCAACGAAGCCGGCGATCCCTCCCAGGAGGGGGTCACCCACAAGGTCACAAAATCCTTTCCCGCCTGCTTGCAGTGCCACGCTCCCATCGCCGCCCGTGACAAGACCACCAAGCTCGACGCCAAACCCATGTATGCCGAGGGTGTCAACTGCGTCGCCTGCCACACCATGACCTCGTTCAAGGGGGTCGAGGCCGAGGATGGCAAATTGAACTTCGGCGCTTCGGCCTATGAGTACTCCAAGGACAGCCTCCAGGGGCCGGAAGGGGCCTGGCGGGGCAAGGAACCGGTCGTGGTTCCCGGCGGCGACAAGGAGCCCAAGGTCAACAGTTTCCCGCATCGCGCCAATCCGCAGCTTTTCAAGAGTTCCGACATCTGCCTGGGCTGCCATCAGACCATGGTCAATCCCCAGAAGGTGGCGGTTTGCACCATCGGCGATTTGCTGCTCGGCAAGGATGTGCGCGAAACCAAGGTCAAGGGCAAGGTGGTCAAGGAGAGTCGTGATGTCGTGGTGCCCACCTGTCAATCGTGTCACATGCCGGTGATCAATGGTGTCGCCAGCCACGAGATCCTTGGCGGTCACGATCCGGACAAGGTGCGGAAGTCCCTGGCGCTCTCCATGTACACCTCGGACGAGGAGAGCAGGCTCAAGGCGACCATCATCCTCAAGAACACCTTGTTGCACACCATGCCCAACAGTGCGCCGTTCCGCAATCTGGTGCTCAAGGTTCAGGCGTTGAACGACAAGGGTGAGGTGATCTGGAGCAACTTCAAGGAGGATCCGGGCAAGGAGGATCCTCAGGCGATGTTCATGTTGAAACTGCTCAACAACGAAAACCAACCGGTCATGCCGCCCCAGGCCACCAGGCTGGGTCCGGATTCCCGTTTGAAGCCGGGCGAAAAGCGGGTGTTGAATTATCCAATTCCGGTTTCCGGGGTCAAGGTGGTGCGTGCCGAGTTGTATTTCAATCTGATCTCCAAGCCGATGATGGAGAAGATTGGCGATCAGTTGCCCGAGGAGTTGAAAAAGCCGGCCCTGGTTGGCAGAGCGGAAGTGACCTTGTAACCCCTTCACCCTCCGACCCTGGACCTCCCTGGCGGGAGTTCCAGGGTAAGGATTTGATTGTACTGATGGGGGCCAGGGGCCCCTGGCCCCTGCAAAACCAAAACCTCGGAGGCTCTGCCTCCGCACTTAAGCCGGGGACCTTGCGGTCCCCGGACCCCTGCAATGATTACCAACCCGTACTCACCCTCTCATGCCCTCAGCGACGCCATGCCCATCCGCTCCTTCAATCCTCCACGCACTGCCGCTACCGGCATCACCCGTCCGGTCCAGATCTCGAAGGCCCTGGCGCCCTGATGGATCAACATCCCCAAACCATTCTCAACCTTCAAACCCCGCCCGCGCGCCGCATCCAGCAACGGCGTGACCGCCGGGGCATAGACGATATCGTACACCACGGCCTCCTCAGCCAGATCACTCAAATCCGGAACCGACGCGCCATCATCCCCCATCCCCAGACTGGTGGTGTTGATCACCAGACGACAGGCCGGCAGACGGTTCGACCAGGCCAACGGCGTGACCAACTGGTCGGAAAAATGCTCGGAGAACCGTTTCGCGAGCGTTTCGGCCCGGTTCAGGGTGCGATTCATCAAGACGATCCGGTTCGCCCCTTCCTGTAACAATCCGGCCAACACCCCGCGCGCCGCACCCCCGGCCCCGAGCACCAGAATGTCGAGATCATGCAAAGGTTCAGAAAAGATCTCGCGCAGATCGGTGACAAAACCGTAAGCATCGGTGTTGTACCCGGTCATCCGGCCCGAGGGATCGATCCGCACGGTATTCACCGCGCCGATCATGCGGGCAAAAGGATCGAGTTCATCCATCAGGGGAATCAGATTCTCCTTGTGGGGGATGGTGGCGTTGAACCCTTCGATTCCCAACGCCGCCATGCCACGCACCGCTTCGGCGAGTCGCTCCGCGCGTACGTGAAACGGCAGATAACGACAGGTCGGCATGTTCAGCTCGGCATAGGCGAGCTGATGCATGAAGGGGGAGAGGGAGTGGTGGATCGGATCTCCGATCACGCCGTAAATGTGGGTTTTTTCCATGGCGTTCCTGGCAACGATTCGTATTAAACCGCGTCTGTTTTGAGATGCGTAGTTTCCTGCAAGGCCACAGTGCAAAATACGAGCTTCGTTTTCAAAAAATGGAAACGAAGCTCGCGAAGGCTGCGCGCCGCGCATTTTCGCAAAAGAGGCGAAAAATGCTTCTTTGAGAAAAGCGCGCTCAAGTCAAAAGCAAAGTCCCAAGGGCTGTGCCCTTGGATCCCACCAGGGGGATAATCCCTCTGGACCCTTGATCATGGAACAACGCATCCCGTAATCGGTGCGGTTTAGGCGATTCCAAACAGAGGGGCCAGCATCTCCCGATGGGTTCGGATCCACCCATGAATCTCTCGTAAGGTCTGCTCCACCCCGCGTTTCGGCATCCAGCCCGTGGCATGGGTGATTCGGGTGTGATCGGTGATGTAATAGGGGATGTCGTAATCCCGGGTCACCGGATCCGCGCGCAGGGGCACCGCGTTTCCGGTGATGCGTTGGCACCAGTCGGTCAATTCGCTCAAGCTCACCGAGACCTCCCGACCACCACCCACGTTGAGCACCATTCCGGAGTACCGATCCAGATCCGCCATCTGCACCCGCAACAGATCATACAGATCATCGACGTGCAACAGATCCCGCACCTGTTTGCCCGTGCCGCCGAAGCCGATGTATCCCAGGGGCAGATTGAAAAAATGGTGTGCCATCCACAGCACGATCACCCCCTGATCCACCTTGCCCATCTGCCACGGACCGGTCAGGATGCCGCAGCGGTTGATCACGGTTTTCAAGCCGTACATGGCGCGGTACTCCTCGATCAGAAGTTCCGAGGCCAGTTTCGTGGTGCCGTAGATCGAGCGGCTGCCGGTCAGGGGGAAGGTTTCGTCAATGCCGGCTTGTGACCAGCCGATGCCGCTGGCGTTTTTGGTCACCTCCAGGCGTGTGTTTTCCTCCATCATGGGGATCTGGCGCAGGGATGCGATCGGATAGACCCGGCTGGTGGAGAGGAAGATCAAGGCGCTGTCGTGTTTGCGGGCGTATTCCAGGCAGTTGATGGTTCCGGAGAGGTTGGTATGGATCACGTAGGCTGGGGAGCTGTTGTAACCGGCCTGAACGCTTGGTTCCGCCGAGCATTCGAGGATCAGGTCCGCAGGTTCGAGGCTGTCGAGATCTTCCGGGCAGCGGATATCGCCGTGATGGAATTTCACCCCGCCGCGTCGCAGTCGTTCCAGGGAGAGTTCCGAGCCGCGTCGTTTGAGGTTGTCGAGGGCGATCACCTCGGTATCGGGCAGGTCGCGTTTGCAGGCCAAGGCCAGGTTGGAGCCGACGAAGCCGGCGCCGCCGGTCACCAGGATGCGGTGGAAGGTCATGGTGGGGTGAGTTCCTTGTGATGCCTCGCTGATGGGGTCCAGGGGCCAATGGCCCCTGGTGGGATCCAAGGGCAAAGCCCTTGGGACGTGGCTTTTGACTTTGATCTCTTGAACCTCGATCTTTACGACTTTGATCTCTTGAACCTTGATCTTTTGGTTTTGGCAAAACGCCCCCTCTTCGCCTTGCCTCAAACAGGCCGCCGGAGGCGACTCAGCTGCCGCGAGCAATCGCGCCCGCCGCGAGCAATTCGCCCTGAATCGTTGCCCAAGAACGGCAACGATTCAGGGCACATGAGACCGCGCGCTTGCGCCTTTTTTCGCAAAAGAGCGAAAAAAGGCTTATCGTGAAAAGCGCGCGAAAGACAAAGGACGAAAAAACAAAGTCAAAGTCAAAAACAAAACCTCGGAGGCTTTGCCTCCGAACCTCCACCGGGGACCTTCGGCCCCCGGTCCCCCGTGACAATTTTTCGGGGGCCTTTGGCCCCTGGCCCCCTGGCCCCCGGCCCCTTACCTCACCAGATGCTCGAACTTCAATTGCCCATCCGTGGCACGCACATAATGCGCATCCAACCGGGCCGACGGATAAGCATGCAAAAACTTCTGCCGACTCAACGTATGCAACGGCGCCCCCTCGATCTCCGCACACCCCGACTTCTGAATCGAATCCAAAGGCAAGGTGAGAATGTACGCCTCGGTACGCCGTACCTGCTCCGGAGTCTCGCCCGGTAACCCGAAGGTGAAGGTGCCATGCAACGTCATGCCCACCCGCCGGATCTCATGGGCCACCCGCCGCGCATCCTCCAGATTCAATCGCTTGTTGACGATCTTGTCCACCACCTCCTGGTCGCCACTCTCGAACCCAACCTTGACACCGAAACAACCGCTATCCTTCATCTCCTGCCATAAATGGAAACCAGAAGTGTCGGAACGACACATCGCCGACCAGGGAACCTTGAGCTTGCGCATGATGGCACACACCTTCTCGACATGTCGGTCGCCAAGATTGAAGGTGTCATCGTCAAAATAAATAGACTTGAAATGGTATTTTTCCACCAATTCGGTCAGGAAGGCTTCCAGATAGTCACCGCCGTAATGACGCACGAAACGCTTGCCCGCACCGTCCGGATCGTTGCCGGTCATGGTGGCCGGCCAGACACAGAAGATGCACTTGAACGGACATCCGCGACTGCTCAACACCTGGGCGTGCGGAGCGCGCTGCCCCACCGGATTGCTGTCCCAGTACCGGTAGGCGTACAGATGATCGAAATAAGGGAACGGCGCGCTGTTCATCTCCTCTGAGGTGAGCAGATCGAAATCGATCAGCCCCGTCTCACCCTGAACAGCCCGCACCACCCCCTTTTCATACTCGCCCCGAACCGCGGCCTGAATGTTGGGCGAGGCGTTGAGCAACGCCTCGCCCAGGGAGGTGATCGGTCCGGTGACGATGAAACGAGTGTGCGGCAGACGCGCGGCGATCCGGTGGATGAGATCCCGATCGTGCTCCCAACTGGGCGAGGCCGACTCGATGACGATGACCTCGAAACGCTCCCGCTCCAGATAGTCGAAATAACGATCATAGGACTCGCGCAGGGCGATGCTGTCGCGAAACACCACCGGTACCCCCAGGGCCCTGGCGGCATAGGTGGTGGCGTAGCCCATGAAAAAGGGGTAGGGGAGATAAGAGCCGAATTCAAACCGATCCGGCGGAATCGGGAGTTGATAGGTGAACGGCCAACGGGATCCGGCACGTACCCCGGCCCGCCAACCCTGAAGCATGGTCTCCTGATTCGAGGCCGTGGTGGTGATCTCCTGCCACCAGGGGGGGTTGCTGAACAGGATCTTCATCGCAAAACTCACCCCGCGCGCCCGGCATGCCAGGAAAGGATGGTGTCGAACAGACGCGGCGGACCGTTCAGAGCGTCCCACTGCTGCGAGGCGAGCCTGGCGCGCGCGGCCAGGGGATCGAAATGCTGCAAGGCGGTGAGAATGGCCTGCAACACCACATCGGCATCGGCGCGATCGGATGGGTCGTCGTAAACGATTCCAGGGCCACCGAACTGCTGCACCAGATTGGCCAGGGTGGTGCGCGACGGGACCACCAGCGGAATGGCGTTGGCGATCGCCTCGCTGGCCACCGCGGAGTAGGTGGAGACGAAATGATCCCGATAGTAGGGACAGACGATCAGATCGGACTGCTCGAGCATCTGCCCCCACAACTCCGGTCCGGCAGTGCGCTCCTCGAGGATGAGACGATGATCGCCCAGAGCGATGGCACGCAACTGGTTCTGGAGATCCACGCAAAGATCCGGCGCGCCGTTGTGGACCAGGACACGCACATCCGGAACCAGACTCAACAGCCGTCCGATCACCTCGGGGACCAGCCCGAACCCCTTTTCCAGACGTTGATGGCCGAGCAGGGAGACGGTGATGGGACGGGTGCCAACCCGATCGCGACAGGTGGTGAGGGTGCCGTTGGAGAGCGGCAACACATGCATGGGATGGTCGAAAAGCTTTTCATAAATGGCCGAGGCCTGGGAATCGAAGGTAGCCAGCCGCAGCCAGCCGTGATCCGCCGGGGTGAGGAGCTTTTTGGCCACAAAACGAAGCAGCAAGGGACGGGGATCGTTTTGATAGCGCACCGCCAGCTCGATGCTGCCGTTTTCACCCTCTTGCGGAACCAGTCCGGCGAAATGGCCGAATTCGATGATCATCGTGGGACGCTGATCCATGGGAAAGGATTGGATCCAGCTCACCGCGGCATGAAACTGGGCCGGTCCGGCAGAGTTCACGAACACGATGTCATCACGACCCACCCCTTGCAGGCCGGTGAAATCCTCCTGGGTGGCACGGGCCACGAAATCGAAATTGCTCAACCAGCCGCACAACGGATCGGTGTCGTAGACACCGTAAGGGTTGCATCGGAACCAGGGTGTGGCCAGAAGCTCGTCGCGCAGCTCGGGTTCGATGTGGTTGTAGGCCAGAATGGCCGAGGGGATGCCACGTCGTTTGGCTTCGTGGACGATATGGCGGCACGAATTGGCGTGGTGTCCGAGATTGTTGGTCAGTCCGGCGTCGGCATAGAGAAAGTTCATGGAACGATCGTATCCTGGCTGATTGGGTTTTGGATGCTCCATTTTTTGCGTGGAAAAGGAGGTTTGGCGATTTTCGCATGCTTTCTTTAAATGTAAAAGGGGTAACGCTGAAATGCGTTAATCAGATAATTTTTGACCCAAATCATCTCCCACCATGCAGGAAAATTCTTGACATAAGAAAAGGGGGAAGTTAGAAAGAATGATTTATGCCCCTCCGTCAGCTTATAAAGCGCTTCTTGGGGATTTTGCATGTCAGATCGGACCGCAAATTGCAAGGGGCCGGTTGACACGGAAAGCAGACGGAAGTGATAGATCAACTGCTTGAATAAAGTGGAAAAAATTATGCAATTATCCTCCACGAAATGGTTGCGCGGCACGTTGTCGGCCTTGTTGATCCTGATGGCGACCCAGGTTGCCCAGGCGAGCACGGGTGGAAATCAGTCCCCGGACTATTTCCGCAAAATGCTCAAAAGCGAGGATCGTAACTCCCAGGCCTCGCGCATCGACGATCCGATCGCCGAGGGACGTGGCGAGGTTTCGCGCATCCCCTCGACCCCGGTTCGTCTGGCGTCGCTGGTGCCGATCCAAACCGTGGTCGAACCGCAACGTTCCGCCTCCAAGACCCGGGTGGTCATCGAGCGGATCCGGCGTGACGATACCTACGTCGAATTGATGCAGCGTCAAAACATTCCCAGAAAAACCGTCAAGCTTTTCGCGCTCAAGGCCAAACCGCTCTTCGATCTCCAGCAGCGCTTACGCACCGATACCCCGGTCAAGCTGACCTTCAATCAAAACAACCAACTGATCGGCTTTAGCTATCCGATCGAACAGGACCAGACCCTGCGCATCGCCATGGATGAGCAGGAGCGCATCACCGCCACTCTGGAAAAGAGCCGTCAACCGCCGCCGCAACCGGTCGCTTCCGACAACAAGCCCGAGTCCCAGACCGAGGCCAAGACCGACAAAAAGAGCGACAACCGCAACGCGGATGAGGATGCGTCCAACAACGAGATCATCGTCGAGGACGAGACCGCCATGTCCGACGACGACGATGACGACTCCTCCCCGCCGATCGCCGAGGCGCTCTCCCGTGAGTTTTCGGGTCTGACCGTCACCACCAAGGAGATCACCATCCGTCCGGGCGACTCCCTTGGTTCGCTTTTGGCTCGGCGTCATGTTCCCAATCTGACCGCCCTGCAGCTCTCCAAGTCGGCCCGTCCGGTTTTCGATCTGGCCAAGCAGCTCGCGCCGGGCAAGACCATCACCCTCTCCTTCGCGCCGAACGGCAACCTGATCGGCATGATGTATCCGGTCGATCGCGAGCGCACCTTCTGGATCACCAGTCGCGACGGCAAGCACTTCACCGCCAAGTTCGAGAAGAAGATGCTCGATGTGCGGCTCGAGTCCATTGACGGCACGATTCGCAACGAACGCTCCCTGTTCGTTGCCGCCAAGCGTGCCGGACTGTCGCGCAATCTGGCCATCAAGCTGGCCGGTTTGTTCGAGTGGGACATCGACTTCGCCCGTGATCTGCATCCTGGCGATCACTTCACCATCGTTCAGGAAGGTCTCTTCTACAAGGGCAAGCGGGTGCGGGACGGGGATATCGTCGCCGCCGAGTTCACCAATCAGGGTCAATTGTTCCGTGCCGTGCGTTACATCGATCCGAACGGCCATGTCGGTTATTACGACAAGGACGGCAACAACGTGCGCAAGATGTTCATCCGCGCACCCATGGACTACACCCGCGTCTCCTCGGTCTTTTCGAGCAACCGTCTGCATCCGGTCTATGGGTTCAACCGTGCCCACAAGGGTGTGGATTATGCCGCGCCGGTGGGAACTCCGGTGCGTGCCGCCGGTGATGGCACCATCGAATCCGTTGGCTATCAGGGTGGCTATGGCAACATGATCGTGGTGCGTCACAGCCCCAAGTTCAGCACTGCCTATGCCCATCTGAGTTCCTTTGCCAGTGGCATGCGTCAGGGGCAGAGGATTCGTCAGGGCGAGGTGATCGGGCGCGTGGGTGCCACGGGCACGGCCACGGGTCCGCATCTGCATTATGAAGTTCGCATCAACGATCAGCAGGTCAACCCCTTCACCGTGCAACTGCCTTCCAGCGGGCCGGTGGAGAAGCGTTTTCTCTCCGACTTCCGCAATCAGAGCAATCAGTTGATGGCCCTGCTCAAGAAGCGCAAGACCGGTGATGTGACCCATCTGGCTTCGGCGGTCCTGACGCAGCGTTCCCAATCCCGTTAAGGGGTTGCCAACAGAGTGGATGAAAAAAGAGGGGATCGCCCCTCTTTTTTTATGGGGAAGTTCAATTGTTGCGGGGGACGGGGGGCCGAAGGTCTCCGGCGGCGGTTTGGAGGCAGAGCCTCCAGGGTTTTGTTTTTGACTTTAGCGTGCTCTGCAAAAAAACGTTTTTTCGCGTTTTTTGCGAAAAAATGCTGCACGCAGCCAAGACCCCAATTTGCAGGATCGAGGGAGAACCCCTTGCCCCCCCAGGCTTGAACCTCTCCCTACGGAGGTCCAGGCGTGGACAGTCCGCCCCAGGCGGCTTACTTCGTATGAGCGATCGCCTTGAACCAACCTGCCATTCCCGCCACCTGGACGATTCGCACCCTGCTCGGCTGGAGCACCCCCTGGCTCGGTCAGCGTGGCATCGACTCACCGCGTCTGGATGGTGAGTTGTTGCTGGCCAGGGCGCTCGGGTTACGGCGCATCGATCTGTTCATGGACCCGGACCGACCGTTGAACGCTTCCGAGTTGGCGGCCTTCAAGGCGTTGATCGTGCGACGCGCGGCGCGGGAGCCGGTGGCCCATATTCTGGGTCTGCGGGAGTTCTGGGGCATGGAGTTTTTCTCCAGCGCGGCAGCGTTGATTCCGCGTCCGGAGACCGAGTTGCTGGTGGAGACGGTGCTGGCCCATGTTTCGGACCGTTCCACCCCTCTGGAGATTCTGGAGCCCTGCGTGGGGAGTGGTGCGTTGTTGTGCGCGTTGCTCAAGGAGTATCCGAGTGCTGCGGGGGTGGGGAGCGATCTTTCCGCCGAGGCGTTGGTGGTGGCGCGGCGCAATGTGGAGCGGTGTGGTCACGGGGCGCGGGTGACACTTCTGGAGGGGGATCTGGACGGGTCCGTGGCCGAGGGCAGGGTGTTCGATGTGGTGGTGGTCAATCCGCCGTACATTGCCTCTGGTGCGTTGCAGGGGTTGCAACCCGAGGTGAGGGATTGGGAGCCGCGACTGGCGTTGGATGGCGGTGTGGATGGTTTGGAATTGTTGAAACGGCTGCCGGCGTTGTTCAAGCGGCGCATGCGTCCGGGCGGGGTGGCGGTGACCGAGATCGGGTATGATCAGGGGGAGGCGGTGGAGGCGCTGTTTCGGGGTGCCGGGTTTGCGGGGGTTGAGCTGTTGAAGGACTATCAACGGTTGCCCAGGGCGGTGGTGGTGCGGGGCCAGGGGGTAGGGGGGCGGTAACTTGGCATGATGGGGGGAGAACCCCCTCACCCCCCTTTACCATGGCCCTCCCTTCGGGAGTTCCACGGTAAACCATTGCGGGGACCGGGGGCCGAAGGTCCCCGGCAGAGGTTCGGAGGCAGAGCCTCCGAGGTTTTGTCTTGATTTTTTTGCTTTTGGCGCGCTTTTCAAACAAGCGATTTTCACGCTTCTTGTGAACATCGCTGCGCGCAGCCTTGGAAGGTGAGTCGTTTTGCGCTGTTGGCAAAAGACTCACCTTCGCCTTGCCTCAGCTGGACAAATGGCTGCGCAATTTGGCGGCCATCCATGGCCGGCATTGGCAATTTGGCACGATCCAAACAGCCTTTCAGATCGTCCCACCACCCTCTTCCCCTGCCACCAATCGCAACCGCTTGAGTTTACGCCACAACGATACCCGATCAATCCCCAGAATTGACGCTGCCAAGGTCTGATTTCCTCCCGCCTCACCCAATACCCAACGAATGTAATCCCCCTCCAACTCCTCCAACGTCGGGGATCCGCCCGGACGGCGGTGAAAGGCACGAATCACCCCAACCCGTAACATGTCCGGCCAGTGGGAGACATCGATCTCTTCCCCTTCGCACAACGCGACCGCACGTTCGATGAGATTTTCCAACTCACGGATGTTGCCTGGAAAATCATACTCGCGCAGCAACGCCATCGCCTCCGGGGAGATGCGTCGCGCCGGACGCTCCATCCGCTCGGCGCCACGTTTCAGAAAGTGGTTGGCCAACAACTCGATATCACCACGCCGCTCCTTCAACGGGGGGATCGCCAAGGTGATCACATTCAAGCGGAAATAGAGATCCTTGCGAAACCGCTCGCGCACCACCGCTTCCGCCAGATCCCGGTTGGTGGCGGCGATGAATCGGGCATCGATGGAAATCGCCCGCGTACCACCCACCCGCCATACCTCACGCTCCTGAATCGCTCGCAACAGCTTGACCTGCATGGCCGGACTCATTTCGGTCACCTCGTCGAGAAACAGCGTGCCGCCTCCGGCGCTCTCCATCAATCCGGCCTTGGCCTGGATCGCACCGGTAAAAGCCCCCTTTTCGTGACCGAACAGCTCGCTGGCCAGCAGTTCTTCGGTGAATACCCCACAGTTGACCGCCACGAACGGACCTTCCGGACGCCCTCCATGCCGATGCAGCTCACGGGCGATCAACTCCTTGCCCACCCCGCTTTCCCCGGTGATCAACACGTTGCAACCGGTCGGTGCCACTTGCCGTGCGGTTTCGAGCAGCTTGATCATCCCCGGATCACGGGTGATGATCGGTCCTGGCGCGCGCAGCCCATGAATCTGCTCGCGCAACTGACGGTTTTCACGTTTGAGACGGACCTTGGCCAGCGCCTCGCCGACCAGACTGCGCGCCTCTTCCAACCGATAGGGCTTGGCGATGTAGTAGAAGGCTCCGGCGCGCATCGCCTCGATCGCCGACTCCAAGGTGGCGAATCCCGTGACCAGAATCACTTCGATTTCCGGATGGCGGGCCTTGCAGTGGTGCAGCAGCCCCATGCCATCCATCCCCTCCATGCGCAGGTCGGTCAACACCACCTCGAAGGTCTGACGGGCCAACAGCTCCACGGCACGCGCGGCGCTTTCCGCCGTACTCACCCGATACCCCTCCTTGCGCATCACATGCGCCAGATTGCGCGCCGCGATCGTCTCGTCATCCACGATCAGAATGGCCCCGGTTCCGCTCATGCCCCGCCCTCCTGTTTGACTGGCAGCCTCACCACGAAGCGACTGCCCCGCCCTGGTTCACTTTCCACCGCGATGCACCCTTCGTGCTCCTCGACCACTTCGTAGACCACCGCCAGTCCCAATCCTGATCCCTGTCCAACCGGCTTGGTGGTGAAGAAGGGATCGAAAATCCGTCCCAGATCCGCTGCCGCGATACCGGATCCGCTATCCAACACCTCGACATCGCACCACGGGGCACGACAACGACAGGCGGCAAACCAGCTCTCCGGATCGACCCGCGATTCGGACAGGGGATGGACGAGACGAATCCGCACCTCGCCCTGGTCCGGGATTGCGTCCACCGCGTTCTTGATGAGGTTGATGAACGCCTGCTGCAAACGGCGTCGATCCCCCACGACCACGGTTTCGAACGGGATTTCGCTCAACACCCGGATGCGTGTCGGGATGTTTCCCTTGCTGAATCGGATCGCCTCTTCGATGGTATCGGCCAGCGGCACTTCGGCGCGTTGAAAGCCCCGATCGCGGGCCAGATCGAGTAGCGAGCGCACGATATCCCGTGCCCGGCGGGTCTGCTGATCGATCTGCTCCACCAGTTCACGCCGGAATTCGGCATCCGCGGAGTCCAGCTCCTCGGCGAGGATTTGGCTGGAGGTGGAGATATTGGAGAGCGGATTGTTGAGTTCATGCGCGACACCGGAGAGCAGGGTGCCCAGGGAGGCGAGTTTTTCCGAGCGCAGCAGATGTTTCTGACGCACACCCAGTTCGTTGAGCACCCGGTTGAAGGCGCGGGTCAACGAAACGATCTCCTGGTCGTTGGCCGGGATGTGGATGCGGGTGAACCGTCCCTCCGCGACTCCGGCCATGGCCTCCTCGATCTGACGCAAAGGCTGGACGATCCGCCGGGAGAGGACTGCGCCCACCAACAGAATCACGGCGATGGCCACCAGCATGGCCACGAGCAGCAACAAGCGATGTCGTTCCAAAGCGCGATGCACCACCTGACGTTCCGCATCGGCCAGCTCTTCGGCGGTGGTGACCAGCGCCTTGCCCAGTCCGCGCAAACGGGATTCGTTCCATTTCGAATGCTCCGGATCCGACTTCAGGGAGGCATGGGCCAGTCGTTGATAATCCTCCAGCCAGCCGCGCGCCTCGATGAGTTCGGCCCGTGGTCTGGCGACGAGGGTTTCGGCCTCGTTGAGATCCTGACGTGCCCGTTCCACGTAGTGGAGCAGTTGTTCGAGATCTCCATATTGTTGATACAGAAAAAAATTCTTCTCGTAACGTCGCATTTCCAGCACATCGTTCAAGAACTGATAGAACCGTTCGCCGGTGAACAGACGGGTGGACAACAGGCGCAGCTCCACCAGGGTGAAGAGGCTCAGTCCCAGGGCGAGGGCGCTGATCAGGGTGTAACCGAGCAGAACCTTGCGGCGCAGAGAGCTTTGTAGCATCGCGGGTGCTCCAGAGGCGGTGAGACCGGTGACCATGGTGTCAAGTCATCCATGCAACGGACGGCTGTTGCATTTTGCAAGAGGGTATTGCATTTGGTCGCCCTTCCGCCAGCCTTTTTATAAGCATTTGATTATTTACAAATTAATAACAAATCCCATCAAGCTTTTCATCCACGGCGAGCATCCTGTGTTGCATCATGCAACACAAGGATCTCGATCTGTTACGGGGAGGTTGAGTCAACCATTTGAAATACAAGCATTCAATGCTATGGCATGGCATCTGCCATTCTCTTATTCAAGCAACCTTGATTCCACTGTTTCGTTCGTTTGAACCGAGAGGTACGACCATGATCCCCCATCTTTCATTTTTGTTGGAGCGCCATTGGCTGGCTGTGACCTTTGCCGAGGCGGGTGAGCCGGAACAGGCGTGCTGGCTGCTCGAGGCGCCGATCACGCCGCGCGAGAACACGGATCGTCACGATCCGACGATCGTGTTGCGGGATGGGCAGCCCGTGGCGTTGCCGACATGATCACTTCGGCGCCACTGGAGCGACTGTTGACCGCGTCGGCCTTTGCCGAGGCCGGGGAGTTCGAGACAGCCCGCCAGATGAGTCGTGCCACGCGGGAGATCCTGCTGGTGGTGCGCGGAGACGAGCCGCAAGCCGAGCTGTTGGCCACGACCCGGGCGATGATGGAGCGTCTGGATGCCGGGGTGGAGATCTTGTTGGCGCGATCCGGAACCGAGCAGCATGCGGATTGGGATGGGTTTGTCCGCGAGGTGATGGTTTCGGGTCGTTCCGCGCGCATGGTGCATCGTCCCGGCATCTCCTGGCAGACGGTTCTGGCCCATGCTCGCGCGGTCTCCGGGATTGTTTGCATTCTGGTCGAGTCGTTGGAGAAATGGGGCTTGCCCGGCAATGCAGAGCGGCGGCGTTCACCGTTCTGGAGTCGGCGGCTGCCGTGTCCGCTGGTGGTGGCCCGACCGGCGGTGCATTGATTAAACCGAGGATCACGCTTCACATCCGTGTTGCGGCTCTTTGGAGGGTATCCCTGTTCTTGGCGTGTCGCAACGATTGAATAAGGATTGAAATTCATGTTTTCATTGTCAAAAATCTTTCCATTCCTGGGATGGTTTCCCATGCGGCTCGGCGCCTTGCGTGCCGATGTCGTGGCCGGCATCACCGTGGCCCTGGTGTTGATTCCGCAATCGATGGCCTATGCCAACCTGGCTGGCCTGCCCGCCTATTACGGGCTCTATGCCGCCTTTCTGCCTGGCGCCGTGGCTGCGATGTTCGGCTCCTCGCGTCAGCTGGCCACCGGGCCGGTGGCCGTGGTGTCGCTTCTGACCGCTTCGGCCCTTTTGCCTTTCGCGCAACCTGGCAGCAACGAATTCGTCTCTTTAGCCATCCTCATGTCTCTGTTGATTGGCGTGGTGCAACTGGCGCTCGGTCTGTTGCGTCTGGGGGTGGTGGTCAACTTCCTCTCCCATCCGGTGATTCTCGGTTTCACCAATGCCGCCGCGTTGATCATCGGTTTGTCGCAGTTTTCCAAGATTTTTGGTGTCAAGATGGGGCGCAGCGAACATTTCCTGGTCGATATCTGGGGGGTGTTGCAGCAGCTTCATCTGGTCCACTGGCCATCCCTGGCCTTTGGAGTGGTGTCGTTTGCCATCATGTTCATCTTGAAAAAAAAGCGGCCCGGCCTGCCGAGCGTGCTCATCGCCGTGGCTCTTTCGACGCTGGTGAGCTGGGGGATCGGCTTCGAGGCCATGGGCGGCAAGGTGGTTGGCGCGATTCCGCGGGGATTGCCCACTCTGGCCATGCCCGGGCTTGATCTGGAGCGGATCGTGTCTCTGGCCGGCACCGCCCTGGTGATCTCCCTGGTCGGTTTCATGGAGGCCATTTCCATCGCCAAGGCCATGGCCGCCCGTACTCGTGACAGCATCGATCCCAATCAGGAACTCATCGGTCAGGGACTTGGCAATCTGGTTGGCGCGCTCACTCAATCCTATCCTACTTCCGGCTCTTTTTCGCGTTCCGCGGTCAACCTCGATGCCGGGGCCCAAAGCGGTCTTTCGTCTGTTTTCACTTCGTTGATGGTTCTGATCACCCTGTTGTTTCTCACTCCGCTTCTTTATCACCTCCCGGAGGCGGTGCTTGCTGCGGTGATCATGATGGCCGTGGTGGGTTTGATCAACTTTCACGCCATTGGTCATGCCTGGCATGCCAACCGTCACGACGGGATCGCAGCCATTGCCACCTTCATCGCCTCTCTTGGTTTTGCCCCGCATTTGGACAAGGGGATTTTCTTTGGGGGTGGCCTGGCGATCATTCTGTTTCTCTATCGCACCATGAGTCCGCGTGTTGCGCTGCTTGGTCTTTATGAGGATGGGACCTTCCGTGATTTGGCATTTTACCCCCATCTTCCGACTGATCCGGAGATCATCGTGATTCGGTTCGATGGTCAACTTTATTTTGCCAATGTTTCCTATTTCGAGGAGATGGTTTTGAGTGCCGTATCCACCAAGCCCGATGCCCGTTATTTGTTGCTGGTTGGCGATGGGATCAATCAGCTCGATGCTTCCGGCGAGGAGGTGATCCATCATCTGGTGGAGCGGTTGCGGAAGAATGGCATTGTCATGGTATTTTCGGGTCTCAAGCGGCAGATTCTCCAGGTGATGCACGCCACCGGGCTTTTTGAAATGATTGGTGGCGATGCGAATATTTTTGCCACCGAGCAGAGTGCGTTGGGAAGCATTTACGATCGGTTGGGGCGGATGCGTGATCGGCCTCTTTTACCGGTGGAGAGTCCTGCGTGAACCGTTGACGAAGCGGGCGGGAGATTACATGATGATTGTGTGATTGTGGAAACGTGTTGCGGAGGACCGGGGGCCGAAGGTCCCCGGCGGAGGTGCGGAACAGGCTGCCGGAGGCGACTTGCTGCCGCGTGCAATTCGCCCCGGGTCGTTGTCAGAAGGCGGTAACGACCCAAGGTGCATAAGACTGTGCGCTTTTCAAGACAAGCATTTTTACGCAGAAGACACGAAAGAATTTTTGTCTTTTAATTCGTACTAATAGACTAAACAAAAAGCAAAGATAAAAAAGATTCAAGAAGAAAGGCAAAAAAAAGTCCCAGGGGCTTTGCCCTTGGATCCCACCAGTGGCCATGGGCCCCTGGACCCCGCTCACTGGAAGAACCGTTCGTTCCGTCATCGATGAAACCCCTGCTGACCCTGTTGCTGCTCCCCGTGCTCGGCGCCGGATTGATCCTCCTGCTGCCCTCCGCACGCACCCGCTTCGTGGCGATCCTCTCGGCCACCGCCACCCTTGCCATGACCCTCTGGCTGGCAACCGGCTTCATCACCACCCAGGGCCAATGGCAACTGCTGGAAAAAACCCTCTGGCGTCCCCAATCCGGCAGTCAGTTCGCCCTCGGCGTGGATGGCATCGCCATGCCCATGCTGATCTTGGCGGCTCTGCTCTCCCTGGTCGCGATTCTGGCATCGGGCGGAATCAAGGAGCGGATCAAACCCTACCACATCCTGATCCTGCTTTTGGAGGCGGCCATGCTCGGGGTCTTCATGGCCCAGGACTGGTCGATCTTCTACATTTTCTGGGAACTGACCCTCCTGCCGCTCTTCTTTCTCATCAACGCCTTTGGCGGCAAACAACGCAACCGCGCGGCCCTCAACTTCGTGCTCTATACCATGGGCGGCTCGGTCTTCATGCTGATCGCCCTGCTGTTGGCCTTCGACGCCTCCCAGGTCCATACCTTCTTGATGAAGGAGATGGCCGATGGATTGCGCGGGATCTCGAAAGAGCTGCAAATCCTGATATTCGCCGGATTCCTGATCGGCTTCGGGGTGAAGATGCCGATTTTCCCCCTGCATGGCTGGCTCCCACTCGCCCATGTCGAGGCCCCGAGTCCGGTGAGCATCCTGCTGTCCGGCGCACTGCTCAAAATGGGCTCCTATGGCCTGATTCGCGCTGCCATGATGGTGCCGGACGCGGTGGTGACCCTGCGGGAACTGCTGGCCACCCTCGCCTTCATCAACCTCATCCACGGCGGGGTTCTGGCCTGGAAACAGACCGATCTGAAAGGCATGGTCGCCTATTCGTCGGTGAGCCACATGGGGGTGGTGCTGCTCGGCATCGCCGCCCTGAACCACGACGGCATCACCGGCGCCATGTTGCAAATGGTCTCCCACGGCCTGACCGCCGGCGCGATGTTTCTGATCATCGGCCTGCTCTACGAACGCACCCACACCCGCGACATCCGCGAATACGGCTCGTTGACCAGAGTCGCGCCCCGCCTCTCCTTTTTCGTGGCCCTGGCCTTCATGGCTTCGGTGGGGGTGCCGGGCACCTCGGGTTTCATCGCCGAACTGCATGTCATGCTCGCCGGCCTGGAACGGTGGGGTTGGCCGGCGGCTCTGCTGTCGGTGGGCATGCTGGTGAGCGCCGCCTACGCGGTGCGTACCGTCGGATGTCTTTGCACCGGGCCGGAACAGCCCAAACTCCCGGCCATCCACCCCCTGGGACGCATGGAGCTGGCCGCCGCCGGAATCCTGGCCATCGGCATCGTGACGTTGGGTTTTCTGCCCGCGCCGTTGATCGATCTGATGGCCGGCTCCCTTACCCGATTCGGCGACCTGTTCGCCGCGCGCCTGTAGGGAGGGGTCATGGCTCACGCATCCTCGCACGCCGATACCCCCCTGACCGGTCACGACCGGATCCAGGCTGCCATCCACCATCTGGAACACCTGGTTCCGGGTCAGGCTTCGATTCGCGATTTCGTCCATCACAACACCCTGCACGGTTTTCAACACCTGGATTTCGCCAGTGCGTTGTCCGAAGCTCGGAAATATACCGGAATTTATGGTTATCTTTCGGCGGAACGGTTCCGGGAGCTGTTTGCCGAGGGGCGCATCGACCATGAGGATCTGCGCGCAGTGCTGGAGGCCGATCCGGCCTTGTGCGCTGCCGAGCCGGTCGGGCCGACCCGACGGGGTGAGATTCTGCTTTTGAAGCTGCAATTCGGCATCGGGGCCATCACGTCGCGGCAGCTGACCTGGGAGATCGCGGAGAAGGGGGCGCTGGAGCGGTTGCAACCCGACCTCTCCCAGGAGAGTCGGGATCGGATCGGGCTGGAAGAGGGGCGCGAAGGGGTGGGGGCGTTGTGGCGCGCCTGTCTGGAGAGTTTTGGTTTGAGCCATCGGGCCGGGTATGGGGAACAGCGCCTGGATCTGGCCAGCGAGGAGGACGCGCCGTTTCCGGACGAGACCACCCGTTTGGCCGAACTGGAGGAGCAGAGGGAGATCATCGCCGCGATTCGCGCCGAATCGGCGCGCCAGTGGGAGGGGCTGGTCGGACGGGTGGGACGGGATTTGACGCTGCGCGGTCTGTTGCGACAGGTGACCGGCGAGGATCTGCTGGAATCGATTCGCCCCTATCTGTTGCGCTATCTGAGCGGTTTTCTCGATCTGGGGGTGGCGAGCTGGACCCTGCCGGAGCGGGAGGAGGGGTTTTATCGGGTCTGGAAACGGCATGCCGTGCAAGAGAAGGGGCAGGGATTGGAAGAGCTGCCGGACTGGGAGGAGCAGCTGGCGGAGCTTCCGGATGACGCGCTGGAGACGATCGGGTTTTGTTTGAAACGGTTGGAGCTGCCCGAGGCCCGTTGGGGAGGGTATCTGGAGCGGTTGGCTCTGGAGTTGCCCGGCTGGTCCGGGATGGTGATGTGGCGCTCCCTGCGTCCGGGATATGGCGGCAGTACGGCCCTTGTGCGCATGGCCGACTATCTGGCCGTGCGGCTGGTGACCGAGCGGCTGTTTGCCTTGCGGCTGTGTCGTGCGATTTGGCTGCTCGAACCGACCCTGGGGATGCTGGGGTGGCATTTTCAGCGCTATCGTGGTGAGTTTTTCGCGCGGCACGCTCTCTTTTCCGGAAGTTTGCCGGAGTTTCTGGCCTCGCGCGCCAGTCGGCTGATCCATCGACCGGCCAGCGATCCGGCTCTTCCCGCCGAATGGCGCAAGCTTGCCTGGCAGATCTGGACCGAAACCGACGGACTCAACAACACGCGCAGCCACTCCGCGGCCAGCGCGCACGCCTGGCCGCTGTTCGTGCTTTGCCAGCATCTTGGCCTGACCGCCGAGGAGGTGCGCGACTTGGGCGTGGAGGGGGCACAAGCCCTGGTGGCGGTGCTTGAGTCGTTGGACGAGGAGCAGGAGGGATTTCTGTGGCTCAAGGCTTACGAGCGGCACTATCGGGAGCGGATTTTCGCCGCTTTGCATGCCAATCGGGGGCGGGGCCGCTGGGCGGTTCGGGAGCAGCGTCCCGAGGCCCAGGTGATCTTCTGCATGGACGATCGCGAGGAGGGGATCCGGCGCCACCTGGAGGAGATCGCTCCCGGCATCGAGACCTTGGGCGCGGCGGGTTTTTTTGGGGTGCCGGTCAACTGGCGCGGCCTCGACGACACCGCCTTGACCCCGCTCTGTCCGGTGGTGGTGGTCCCGTCTCACATCGTGGACGAACAGGCGCGTCCTGGCCATGATCCGGCCTTGCGACGCCATCGGCGCTGGCTGGGCCTGCGCGGCTGGTGGCAGCGGTTGACCATGCGCGCCAGCCACCGGGGGATCCTCGTCCCCACGCTGATTCCGCCCCTGCTGGCACCGCTGGCGTGGGTGGCGCTGTTCGCACGGAGCTGGTTTCCCGTGCCGTTCGCCCGTCTGACCGGGTCCGTGGCCGAAAAACTGGATGCGTCCGTTCCGACCGAAATGACCCTCACCGCGCCCGACAGCGAAACCCCCGCGTCTCCGGAGAGTCCGCGCGTCGGCTTCACCCTGGACGAGCAGGCCGGGCGGGTGGCGGGATTTCTGCGCACCATCGGTTTGACCGACGGTTTCGCGCCGATCGTGGCGATTCTGGGTCACGGCGGCAGCAGTCAGAACAACCCCCATCTGGCCGCCTACGATTGTGGCGCGTGCAGCGGGCGACATGGCGGGCCGAATGCCCGGCTGTTCGCGGCCATGGCCAATCATCCCGATGTGCGTTTTCGTCTGCGCGGCATGGGGATCGACATCCCGGAGGATTGCTGGTTTGTCGGCGGTGAACACAACACCGGCGACGAGGCGCTTTTCTGGTTCGATCGCGACCGTCTGCCAGCGGGCGGGCAGGGGGCTTTGGTTCGTCTGGAGGCCCCGTTGCAGGCCGCCCGGTTCGCCTCGGCTCATGAGCGGGCCCGGCGGCTCGCCTCGGCTCCGCACGATGGATCGCGGGAGCGGGCCCATGCCCACATGCAACGGCGCGGGGTGGATTTCAGCCAGGCCAGACCGGAGCTGGGTCATGCCACCAACGCCGTGGCCCTGATCGGACGGCGATCGGTGGCGCGCGGCGTTTTTTTCGACCGGCGCATGTATCTGATCTCCTACGATCCCACCCGCGATGGGGATGGTCGCATCGTCGAATCGATCCTGCTGGCCGCCGGACCGGTCGGCGCGGGCATCAGTCTGGAGTATTATTTTTCCACGGTGGACAACGACCGGTTCGGGTGTGGCACCAAGGTGGTCCACAACATCACCGGTCTGTTCGGGGTGATGGAAGGGTGTGCCTCGGACCTGCGCACCGGTCTGCCGCGTCAGATGATCGAGATCCACGAGGCGATGCGGTTGTTGGTGATCGTGGAGCAGCGTCCCGAGATTCTCACCGAAATCTATCTGCGTCAGGAGCCGATTCGCGAGCTGGTCGGCAACGGTTGGATCGAGCTGGCCTGCATCGACCCGGAGAGCGGGGAGATCCAGCATTTCACGCCGGGGAGCGGCTGGCGGGTCTGGGAGAACACCTTGCCACCCCCACCGTTCGCGGCCAATTCGACCGATTGGTATCAGGGTCACTCCGAACCTCTGCCGCCCGCGCTCATCGCCCTGCCCGAGGAGTCGGCCCATGTCTGATGGTTGGATCCTGATTCCGTTGCTCCCCCTGTTGGCCGCGCTCTGGATCGGCATCGGCATGCTGACCGGTTCCCGGGTCGGCGAGGCGGGTGAACGGGGTACGGCCCGCATCGCGTTGTTGGCGGCGGGTGGTTCGTTCCTGTTATTGTTGGCGCTTGACCTCCTTGCCCTGCTGCATGCTCCGCCGGGGCATCGGATCTACTTCCCGTGGCTGGTGAGCGGGGAGTTTAGGGTGACCGTCAGTCTGCTTCTGGACCGTCCGGCCCTCTTCATGGCCACCCTTTCGGCTGCCGGATGTCTGGTGACGCTCCGTTTTTCGGTGGATTATCTGCATCGCGAGGCCGGGTTTCACCGTTTTTTCGCCATTCTGAGCCTTTTTACCGGCGGCATGCTCACCATCGCCCTGGGGGGCAATCTGGTATTGACCTTTGTTGGTTGGGAGCTGGCGGGTCTGGCATCCTATCTGTTGATCTCCTACATGCGCGACCGTGCCGTGGCCGCCGAGAACGCCACCCGTGCCTTTGTCACCAACCGGTTCGGGGATGCGGGTCTGCTGCTGGCCATTGCCCTGGCCTCGAGTTGGGGGGCGGGGCTTGAGTGGCCGGTGTTGTTCATGGCCTCCCATGAACGTCTGCAACCGCCGGTACCGATCGTTGCCTTTGGATTGGTGATCGCGGCCCTGGCCAAATCCGCGCAGCTTCCTTTTTCCGCCTGGATCGCCCGTGCTCTCGAGGGCCCCACACCGTCGAGCGCGGTTTTTTATGGTGCCCTGATGGCCCATGCCGGCATTTTTCTGGTGATCCGAGCCGAGCCGTTGTTCTGGCATGCGCCGGTGTTGATGGTGCTCATGTTGATGCTGGGGTTGCTTACCGCCTTTTTCGCCATGGCCATCGGACGGGTGCAGAGTGATGTAAAAAGTGCTTTGATCTATTCCACCCTGGCGCAGTTGGGTTTGATGTTCGCCGAGTGTGGTGCCGGTTTTTTCGATCTCGCCTTGTGGCATCTGGTTGCCCATGCCTCCTGGCGTCTTTATCAATTCCTCTTGTCTCCCTCCTATCTTCATTTGGGCGAAGGTGCGGTGCCACAGGTGCATGAGGCGTTGCGCAACAGTCATGACCTTTACAACTTTGCCTTGCATCGTGGTTGGCTCGATGCCCTCACCGATGCGTTGATCACCCGTCCGACCTTGGCGTTGGCCCGTGATGCGCGGTTGTTCGACGAGTTGGTCATCAACCGCATTGCCGGGCGTCCGTTGCGGGATACGTTGTTGGCCGCGCGTGCGGAGTGGAACGATTTTTCCAGTGTGGTGGATGGATCGGGCATTGGTGTGGCGGGTGGGCGTGGCATGTTCGGGCGGGTGTTGGAGCGTGTGGCGCGGGTTTTGTCGTGGGTTGAGGAGCAGTTCGTTCTCAAAAGCAGTGGTGATGGTTTGGTGAAGACGTTGGCCTTCCTGGGGAACTATCTGACCCGTGCCGAGCAGTCGTTGGGGGAGCCGAGGTATTTGATCTTGATGATTGTGTTGACGTTTCTGATTATTTTGTAGGGGGCGGGGTGAGGCGGGGTGAATCACCAACTGTTACGGAGGACGGGGGGCCGAAGGCCCCCGGCAGAGGTTCGGAGGCAGGGACTCCGAGGTCTTTCTTTTGAAAATGCAGAAGAAAATTAAAGATAAAAGATTAAATATAAAAATTAGAAAAGCTTAAAGTCGCGGGGCGCTGCCCCGCCCCCGCCGGGGACGATAATCGCCCCCGGACCCCCCGTAACGATGGAACGGCTCTCACCACGTAAACCATGACCATCCACGCCATCGATACCCACCTGCTCGGCTGGCTGCAACTTCTGCCCGCACTCGGCGCACTCTGGCTGCTCTTCGTTCACCGCACCTGGCTGGCCTGGCCCATCGCCCTGACCACCGGCATCGGCGAACTTCTGCTGAGCCTGCGCCTCTATCAAAACTTCGACCCCACCACCAACTGGCAGTGGCATGCCCGTCTGCCACTCTCCGATTGGCTGGTCCAAGCATCGGCGGCAGACGGGATCACCGTGCTGTTCGTGCTGCTCACCACCTTTTTGTGCCTGCTGGTGCTGCTTTACGGCGGCCTGGTGCGTCGCTTCCACCACCTGCCACGCTTCTTTGCCGTCGTGCTCGCCTGCGAGGCCACCCTGGTCGGCCAGTTCGCCGCCCTCGACCTGCTCTGGTATACCCTCATGGCCGCACTTCAAACCGGCCTTGTCGGTTATCTGCTCACCAACTGGTCACTCACGGCGGATGAACGACTCGCCAACCAACGCTATTACCAGTTCATGGGCACCAGCCTGCTGCTCATCCTGGCCGCTACCCTCATGCTCGGCTGGCACCACGCGGAACTCACCCATGGCCACTGGTCGTTTGAATTGACCACGCTGGCTCAGGATCCACGCTCCCCTTACCTGCAAAGCGTCATCTTCTACCTGCTGTTTTATGGACTGGCCATCCGCGTGCCCCTTTTCCCTCTGCACGGCTGGCTGCCCCAGGTCATGGAGCACGGCACCGTGGCCGCGGCCATGGTGCTGTTGCTGGGACTCAAAACCGGCATCCATGGGATGCTGCGTTTTGTTTTCCCACTTTTTCCGGATGCCGTCTGGCGCTGGCACGAATTCGTGATCGCCATCGCCGCGTTCGGAATCCTCTATAGCGCACTCCTGGCCCTGGTGCAGAGAAACTTAAGGAAATTGCTCGCCTATGCCGTGGTCAGCCATACCGGCATCCTGGTGATCGGCCTGTTCAGCCTCCATCCGCAAGCCTTTCAGGGCAGCATCATGCTCACCGGCTCCTTCGGACTGGCCATCACCACCCTGATGCTCATGGCCGGAATCGTCCATCAACGCACCCGCTCCCTGGCTTTCGAACGGCTCGGCGGTCTGCTCTCCCCTCTGCCGTGGGTTGGCATCGCCTTCCTGGTGGCCGCCTTCTCGGTGGTGGGCATGCCCGGTACCCCAGGGTTCGATGCGGTTCACCTGCTCCTGGAAGCGGCCATCGAACGGTTCGGCGCCCTGGTCACCGTGTTGGCCGCCCTCGGCAACGTCGTGGCCGCCGCCTGCCTGCTCTGGGCCTTCCAACGCGCCTTCCTGGCCACCCCATCCGCCCAGGCGCCTCCGCTCGCCTCCCTGCCGCGCGCGACGCCGATCGAAAAGGGATTGGCCACCTTGCTCATCGCCGTGCAACTGGCCTCGGGCTTCAACGCCGATCCGTGGCTCGCCCTGGTGAAAAACAGCGCCCAAACTCTGGCCGCCCCCTTTGTCCACCTCGGAGAACGGCCATGAATACCCTTCCGCTTCTCTCGACCCTGATCGGATTGCCGCTCCTCGGCGCCCTGCTCGCCTGGCTCGCCCCGCAACCCCGCCAGGCACGCGCCCTCGCCCTCGCGGTGGGGGTGGCCGAACTGCTGCTCTCTCTGGCGGTGGTCGCCAGGATCGATCCGAACGTGGCCGGATTTCAACTGCTCGAACGCCACGCCTGGATCCCCTCCATCCACGCCGAATACCTGGTGGGGGTCGATGGCCTCTCCGCACTGCTCCCGACCGCCTGCGCACTCCTGTTCCTGGCCACTCTGATCGCCAACTGGAACCTCACCGGTCGGGCCATGCCCAACCTCTTCCTCGCCCTGCTGCTGCTGCTCGAAGGGGTCACCATCGGCCTGTTCTGCGCCCTCGACGGTCTGTTGTTCTTCCTCTTCTGGGAGCTGACCCTGATCCCCATCCACTTCCTGATCGCCCTGTGGGGCATGGGGCCGAATCGTCGTCACGCGGCAGTCAAATACACCCTCTTCATGCTGGCCGGAGGCGCCGCGCTCCTGTTCGGCCTGCTCTTGATCGCCCTGGCCCAACCCGGACCGGCTTTGAGCTTCGACCTCACCCAGTGGCTGCGACATCCCCTGCCCAAATCCACCCAATGGCCGGTCTTTTTCCTGCTTCTGCTCGGCTTCGGCGTCAAGGTGCCCCTGGTGCCGCTGCATGTCTGGCTGCCGATCGTCGCCATGGAAGGCCCGGTTTCCATCTCCGCCATCATGACCGGTCTCAAACTCGGGGCCTACGGCCTGCTGCGCTTTCTCATGCCCCTGACTCCCGATGTGGCCCGTGAGCTGCATTGGCTTCTCGCCGGACTGGCGGTGGTGTCGATCGTCTACGGTGCCCTCTCGGCCCTGGCCCAATCCAACCTGCGCCGCCTGCTCGCCTTCTCCTCCATCAGCCACGTCGGCCTGGTGGTGCTGGGTCTGGCCACCCTCACCGTCCAAGGGGTGCAAGGGGCGGTCAGCCAGCTGTTCAACTTCGCCCTCACCTCGGGAGGACTGTTTCTTTTGGCCGGGTTTCTTCATACACGCCTCGGCTCCACCGATCTGATCCATCTGGGCGGCCTGGCGCGACCCCTGCCGGTTGCGAGCGGACTGTTTCTGTTGTTGGGATTGGCCAGCATGGGCATGCCGCTCACCTCCGGCTTTCCCGGCGAACTGCTGCTGCTGATCGCCAGCCTGAAAGCCCATGCCGGCTCCGGCCTGGCGGCCCTCGGCGGGGTGATCCTGGGTGCGGGCTATTTTCTCGGCTTTTACCGCAAAGCCTTTCTTGGTCCGCCCGGCATGAACGTGCCGGAGAGCCTGCCGGAACTTCTGGCGCGGGAAAAGTGGGTGCTTTACGCCTTCGCGGCGCTGATTCTGATCCTGGGAATGGTTCCGGAGTGGAGCCTGGAGTTTTCGCGCGCCTCGGCGACCGCCTGGGCGGAGCGGATCGCGCAAATGGGATCGGGGAGGTGATGGGTAACCCTTTTCGTACCGTGGAAATGACGGGATGAATGGGTCGCCATCCAGGGTGTGGGCGCCATCGAAGAGCGAAGCGTAGAGTTTGCGATCCTTTCCGGGGTCGCGCCGATCCAGTCGCGTGGCAGCGTGCCATTCGCATGGATCGTCCCTCGCCGGGACGGAATCCAGGCCATCAGTGATGGGCGAAAATATCCGCCTCCTCCCAGCCGGCCAGATCGAGTGCCACCCGTTGGGGGAGAAAACGCATGCAGGCTTCGGCGAGTTCCAGGCGTCCCTCGCGTTTGAGCAGGAACTCCAGGCGCTCCTTGATCGCCACCAGATGGATCACATCCGCCGAGGCATAGGCGATCTGTTTGTCGGTGAGCTGTTCGGCGGCCCAGTCCGAGGATTGTTGCTCCTTGTCGAGTTCGATGCCGAGCAGTTCGGCGGTCACATCCTTCAAGCCGTGTCGATCGGTGAAGGTACGGGTCAGGCGCGAGGCGATCTTGGTGCAGAAGACCGGGTTGAGGTCCACGCCCAGCCAATGTTTGATGGCCGCGATGTCGAAGCGGGCGAAGTGGGCGATCTTGAGCACCTTGTCCGACTCCAGGACCTCCTTGAGGCGTGGCGCCTGAAAGCCGCGGGTTTGCACCAGGGTGATCACCCCATCCTCGTTGCACATCTGCACCAGGCAGAGGCGATCGCGTTTGGTTTTGAGTCCCATGGTTTCGGTATCGATGGCCAGATGGCGGCTCTCCAGATAGATGCGTTGCCGGTCCGGATCCAGATCGTCGAGCAACACAAGTGTCTGTCCGGAGGGTTGGTTGGTCATGTTTTTATGCCCCGCGCGCAAATATGGGTGGAGTTGGTATCGTCATGCATCGATAGTATATGATAGAATAGCGCAAGAGGTTCGGCAAAATCCATGGGTTCCGAGTGAAATTTGCAATTCAAGCAATATGGGGATGGATCGATGGCGGGACGGGACATTTACACGCAAGAACAGCTGGATAAGATTCGCGACATCCTGAAGGATGCCTTGGGGGACAAGGCGCCTCAGGCTTTGGACAACCTTGCCACCCGTTTCGTTCCGGCCCAGGATTTTCCCGAAGAGACCGGCAAGGGGGGTGCGGGGCGCAAGGGTGGGGGAGCCTCTTCCTCCAGCGGCTCTTCGTATGAGCATCACGAGGAGAAAAAGAGCAACGTCGATGTGGAGGGGGTGATTCAGGAGGGCAAGCTCAAGAAGATGATCGAGGTCTTGGGCAAGCTTCAGGATGACCCGGCCCAGGTACGCACCATGATCGCCGAGATTTTGCGTCATCCCGAGGTCAAGGCTTTTCACATGGTGGATGCCATGTCCCGTGTCACCGGGGACATCGAGTTGGTGAACGCCTTGGCTCATGGCATTGTCTCCCACAAGGGGGTCAATCCGCTCATCGACGGTTTGCGGCATGCCACGATCAGTCCGGAGGCGATGAAATCGTTGGCCATGGGCATTGCCGAGCAGGGGACCATCAACCATGTGATTCGTGCCATTGCCACGGCCCCGCCGGATCAGCCGGATGCGGAGATCATCTGGGCCATGGAGGTGATGGGTCGTGGCACCATGGAGCAGATGTTGGAGGCGATCAAGTTGATGGCCAACGAGTCGCCGGGCACGACGATTTTGGCCACGGGCATTGTCAACCGCAAGGAGGTTGCCATTGAGCCGTTGGTGCGTTCCCTGACCGCGACCAAGGGCAATGCCAAGGCCACGGCGATTTTGGCCGTGGCCTTGACCAAGATTGCCGACACGGCCGCCCTGGTGACTCTTTTGGAAAAATACGTCACCGACGACACGGATGCGGGGGAGATTCTCACGGCCAAGTTGGTGCAGCGCAGTCTGGAGGAGAAGGACAAGACCAAGCCGAAAATGATGGCCCGGGCGGCGCGCATGATGCGTGCGGACTCCATGGCGGGCAAGATTCTGGCCTGGGGGTTGGTGCAGGAGGGGGATCCGATTCAGATGGAGGGGGCCTTCATGCGCATCAACCATGTTTCCGGCAAGCAGATGTTGGCGTGTGGCATTGCCAAGAAGTTGGGTTCCATGAAGGCGTTGCGGTTGTTGGGTGGGGATTATTTCAAGCTGTCCAAGATGCAGGCGGTTGCCGATGCCGCGACGCGCGAGGCCAGGCAGCGGTATGAGTGGGTGATTTATACGTTGTTGGGTGAGTTGCCCCCGTCGCAGAAGCCGGCGATGTCGGCGCGGGAGGCGTTGGCCAAGGGGTTGTGAGGGGGCGGTGGGATCTGGCTCCAAACTGGCGGGGTTCACAGGTGGCGGTGGGATCTGG
>NZ_JBZVFG010000025.1:0-55230 GCF_058402785.1 Candidatus Magnetaquiglobus sp. | reverse complement strand
GGGAGTCGTTTCCGTTTTTTGGAAACGACTCCCGTATTTTGCACGCAGCCTTGCGGAAAACGACGCATCCCATGATGGTTGCGGTTTGGACAAGATCCATTCCACATGATCGCTCGCCCAAGCCCCGGCGTCAATCCCCGACCGGAAACGAAGAAACCGACTGCCACCCTGGTTCAGCCAATCGGGCAAGGGGGGTCAGGATGGGTCCGACATCTCCCGAAAGAGCGACTCCGCCAGACAGGCCATTTCGGCATCGTGGGTCGGTCGCAACCCCTCGAACAACTCCTTGCCCTCACCATCGACCACGATGCGCTCCTCCGGCAGAATCGGCACCGGTTCCGGCCACTGCCCCTCCACCGGAGCGCTGACCTGACACAACCGCGCCCCTTTCTCGTCCCGCATCACCGGGTTGGTGGTCAGGTCCAAACCCGGCAGATGCCAGGTGAACTCGACGGCGATACCGTTGGGATCATAAGAGTAGATGGAGTAAAAACAGCCGTGGTCAATCACGTCGGAGACCGGAAAGCCGGCTCCGTCGAGCTTGGCCATCAATGTCCACAACGCCTCCCTGTCGTGGACGCCGATGGAAAGATGGTCGAATCCGAACGGACCCCGCACCGGTTGACCGTGACGCTTGAGCGGAATGGCGGCCACCTCCTCCCACTCGAAGAACGAAATGTAGCCGCTGCCGTGAATGTGAAAGAAGTACTGACGGTAACCGGGTTGCCCGTAACAGTAGACCAGCGGCATACCGAGCAGATCACGCCAGAAACGGGTGGTCAGGGTGATGTCGCGGGTGGCGAAGGCCGCATGATGAATGCCCGTGTAAAAACTCATCGTTCCTCCTGATCGGGTTGGGCGATCAACTGGGCCAGGGTGGTCTCCTCCAGGAGCGCGCGGACCGATCGGTCGATGCGTGCCCAGTGGGTTCGGGACAGACAGGCGTCATCCAGGGCGCAGATGAAATCACTCCGACAACAGGGCGTCAACAGCACCGGATCCTCCATGGCGAGCAGTATCCGCGCCAAGGTGATGTCGGCGGGCGAACGAGCCAGAACGAATCCTCCCTGTCGCCCCTGACGGGAACGCACCACGCCGTGCAGGGCCAGCATCCGCAACACCTTGCGGATCGTGGCCAAGGCCAGGGGAATCTCCTTTTCCAGGCTGGCCGCGGAACGGGCCCGCTCCGGTTCCAGGGCCAGCCGGGTCAGGATCAGGACCGCGTAGTCGCTCAAACGTTGGATGCTCAACATGGTGCCTCGTCCGCCAGGGATGAACCGGTTTGATGACGCCTGAGGGATTTCGCGCCGGGCCTCCCATGGCCTTCCCTGGCCAGGTCTAAAGAGGGAAGCCCGGCGCGAACCGACAAACTCACGCCGCCTGTCGCAACCGTTCGATCTCCTCGGGCGGCAAAAAGAGTTGTGGATAGTCGCGATCTCCGTCGAGCAGCGCCTGGGAGGCATCGAACTGGGTTCGGATCATGCCCAGGGCATCGCAGAACCCCTGCATCGACGCCTCGCCCTGCATCAGGGCCTTCTTCAGATCCCGATCCGCCTCCTCCGCGTGACCACGCGCCAGATGGCAGTAGGCTCGCAGCAGATGGGCGATGCCGTGGTTGGGTTGAATATCGATCGCCGCGTCCAGATTGACGATGGCATCGGCGAAACGCTGCATGCGACCAAACAACGCCCCGCGCAACAGATAGATCCGGCTGTTCTCGGGATCGATGCGCAGCGCCTGTTCGCAATCCGCGAAGGCGGCATGATACCGTTCGGCGCGCAAATGGCCCACCGCGCTCCTCATCAACCACCGCAGCGTGATTTGATCCTCGCCCAACAGCGCATTGGGTCGTGCCATCGGCTCCCGCATCGCCGGGCCGGCGGTCATGGCGGCGTTCTCAATCGAACAAAAGGGTCCGTTCATCGATCATGCTCCTTGCATGGAAATGGAATTCATCGGACGGTGATGTACCGTTTTGCTAATTGAGACTAAAATGGTATCAATTTGGTTCCAGAAAAAAACACGTTCAGCCACGCACGCAACGAACGACTACAACCGCCACTCGAAGAACGGCAACTCCGGGCGGGCGCCGAAACGGAGCGGAATCACCGACATGCCGACGCCGCGCGAGATGTACATCGGCATTCCCGGATCGCGACACCAACCGGCCAGACAGGGATGGTTGCGGTTGAAAAACGGGAGGAGCACGATCTGACCCCCATGGGTGTGGCCGGAGAGCATCACCCGATCGGTCACCACCTTCTCCCTGGCGGGCACCATGGCGATGGTGTCGGGATTGTGGGCCAGGATCAACATCGGACCCGGCCAGGTCGGATGTTCGGCCAAGGCGCGCTCCCAGTTCGGGCGACCCAGGCGGGCATCGTCCAGACCGACCACCAACAGCGACTGCCGCTCCTTTTCCACCACGAGCGCGCCATTGACCAGCAGCGTCACTCCGTGTTGGGCGTGAAACCTGCGCAACTCCACCTTGTCCAGCCCGGTCCAGTACTCCCAGTTGCCCAGAATGGCGATTTTTTTCGAACGGTTGTCAAGTTTATCCAAAAATTTTCCCAACTCCGGCAGTTTGTCGCGATGGGACAACTGATCGCCGGTCAGCACCACCAGATCCGGCTTCTCCTGGTTGATCAATCCGATCACCCGCGCTTCGATCTCCGCGCCGCCGCGTACGTGCAGATCGCTCACCTGGGCGATACGCCATGTCACGGCGGATTCGGCGGTTTTTCCGAAGCGGTGGCGCGTCACCTCCAGATCGCCGGATTCGTCGTTGAGATAGACGAACAAGCCGACCAGGATCATGAGCAGCAACAGTCCATGAACCAATCGTATCATAACGGGCTCCCCTGGGTGCGACCGGCCACCCCCACGGCTTTGAGATAGGCGTCGATCGCGTCCCCATCGGGACGACACCCCGAGGGATCGGCCAATCCAGAGATCAAGGCATCACCCCGGAATCCGAACAGGTGGCGCAGGATCATCACGCCATCGCTCCAGGGATCCACCACCCCATTGCCATCCACGTCCAAGAGCGGTCGGGCGGCGATCAGCAGCGTATCCAGAACCGTCGGGTCGGAACGGGGGGCCACGGCATCCACCGCGCCGGTCAACAAGGCGCTTCCGCGCGTTCCCGTCAGGTGGCGCAGGATCAACAGGCCATCGCTCAACGGGCGGACCGTCCCGTCGCCATCGATATCCCAATCCAGCCCCGCGGCCACGAAGGTGACCGGTTCGGGGATGAACCGTTCATCGGCCTCCGGATCGATCACGCTCACCTTGAAGGGGGTGCGGGTGTTCAAGGGGGTAGCGCCGACCATGCGGAAGGTCAGGGCCAGGCTCGCCCCCTCGCCCAGCACCGTCCCGGCGTAGGTCACGCGAATCCGTTGATCGGTGACCGGATCGCCATCCAGATCCGGGTTGTCCGCTTCCAGGCTCACCACCGGTTGCGTGCCGGATGCCAACACGGGCGGTTGCCAATCGACAAAAGCCATGCGCGTGCCATCGAAATGAAACGTCAGACCCTTTCCGGGCAGACGCCGACCCCCATCCGAACGGGTATGGGCCAGGCGGATGCGCACCAGCTCACCCGGCACCACCGGGTGTTCCGTGACCGGAGGGGTGAGGTGGATCAGCGTCATCCCATCGAAAACGCGCGGATCCGTGCCCCGTTGGGACTCCACCCGATTGGTCACCCCGTCCCCGTCGCTGTCCAAGGCGGCATCGCTGGCATCGAAGGGATCGAAGCCGTGGGCGATTTCGTAGGCGTCCGGCATGCCGTCGTTGTCGTTGTCCGGATCGCACCCATCGCCGATTCCGTCCCCATCGCGATCCGGCTGGTCCGGATTGGCCAGGTCCGGGCAGTTATCGACCGCATCCGGCCAGCCGTCCCCATCCCGATCCGGCTGGAGCGACCCGGCGCGCGCCACCACCAGCAGGTTGATCCCGGCCACATTGCCTGCCGTCAGATCGACTCCCTTGGCCGCCGTGCCGTATACCAACGATGCCGGCTCGCCACCGATCTGGTCGCCCCAGTCGCCGTTCCAATATTTTTGCGAGGTCACGCGCGGATGATAGCCATCCACCGCCGCGAGGCCAGGGATCGAAAAGGCCAGATCCTGACCATCGCCGGTCAGATCCACCCCCGCGGTGACCGTCGATTGCGTGGAGCGGGCCTGGAGATGGATCGTTTCGCCGGCCTTCACCCCGCGCACGATGCCGCTCATCACCCGACCCGACCCCTGGCTCGTGCCGCCGCACACCCCGGCATGGGCCACCGCCGCCGTGAACGGCAGGTTGGAAAGGTTCTCGAAGCGAAGGTCGCGGATCATCCAGCCGCGTTCGCCCACGAGCGTGTCCGTGGCGACCCGGAACCGCACCCGGATTTCGTGATCGTTGTAGGTGGAGCCCAGATCCGCGGTTTCGGTGATCGTGGCCGGATAGCCGGCGCTGGTGCCGCCGAACGCCGGACGGTTGTAGAGCGCCGAGATCTCGGAAATGATCTTGCCGGTATAACCCGGCGTGAAGCTGTGGCCCAGATCGTTCCAGGGCCCGCCATCCACGCTGATCTCCACCACCCCGCCATCCCACTGGCCGTCCGAATCCTTTTCAAAGGCGTACCGGTGGGTGAAGCGCATGCGCAGCGATCCGCTGGCCGCCACCCGCAAGGGGGGTGAGGTGAGGGTCAGGTCGCTGGGATGGTCCGCATCCGCGACCGCCAGCCAGCGCACGCCATCCGCTTCGCTCAGGCTCCAGACTTCGCCCGCCTGCCCGGTGATCGCCGCCGTGTTCCAGTCGTGGACCGGATAGCTCACGGTATCCTGACGGAAGGCGGCGATTCGGTCGTGATTGACCCGCCAGGAGAGGCTGTCCGCCCCGATTCCGGAGACATTCACCTCGAAATCGGGCACGAACCGCAACCGTTCCAGGGTCGCGGCGCTCTTCAAGGTCACATCCAGGGTGCCGGTGACCGTATTTCCAACCCGAATCGCCGGAAAGGAGATCACCCCGTTGTTCGACAGGGTGGCATCCGCGCTGGTGGTGAAGGCGGCGGTGAAGGGGGTCGAGGTGGCCTTGCCGTCGTTGCGCAACGTCACGCTCAAACGGGCCGTTTCGCCCGGATCGAGAATCGCGTCGCCATCGCATGAATCGGCGTTCGGCACCAGGGTCGCGCTCACCAGGCTGATCGGCTGATCCGCGTCAAAGCTCTCCACCACGCCGGAGTGGTTATTCGAATAGCGGGATGGCGATACCGCGTCGATCCCCAGACCACGCCGGGCGAACGCGGCCTTGGCCAGTTTGTGATCAGACGCGTCCGTCACCTTGATCACCGCCAGCAAGGCATCCCGCGCCTCGGTGAAGGTGGGGTCGGTGCGGGTCAATTTCAGCGCGGCGACTAGGTAGTGGATCATCCGACGGCGCGCCTCGACATGGCTCAACCGTTCCGAGTCGCGCAGCAGCGCGGCATACACCTCCCACAACGCGGTGGCCCAGATCTCGCCGGCGTTGTGCACCTCGGAGTTCTCCCGATTGGATTTTTGCACCGGATGGGTGGTCGGCAGGGAGACGGAATCCTTGATGTGTTGGAAGGTCAGTGCATTCCGGGTGAAATCGATGGAATAGGGCACCCGCCGGAGTCCATAATAATAGGGTTGCTTGTCCGGTTCGTTGGAGTACGAATAGGCGGCGATGGCATAGGTGCCGCGATAGGCCTGTTCTCCCGTTTCGGGACGCACGGCCAACAGCAGGGACACGAAATCCGACCACCCCTCGCCCAGGCTCGACCCTTGATTGTTGTTCAATCCCGAGCCGTTGCCGATCAGGCGTTCGGTCAGATAGTGTCCCCATTCGTGGGCCACCACCAGGTTGTCCAGGGCGCCGTTGATGTCCGGGTTCTGGATCCGGGCGATCTTGACGTTGACGGTCGCGCCCGAGGCGAGTTGATTGTCCAGGATCTCCCCATCCGATTTGAACAGAAACACCGACGGGATGGTGATGGCGCTGTCCGTCCCCTCCATGGTGAAGAGTTCGTCGATCCCCTTCTGATCGATGATGATCACCCCGATGGCGCCTGCCGCCTGAGCGAACCGGACCTTTTCCGTGAACAGGCAGAGACCCCGATGGATGATCACGATCCGTCCGCGCAGCGCATCGGCGTTGGTGGGGGTCTGGCAGCCGTCGCGGATCGGATCCACCCCATCCTCGAGTCGCGCCAGCGTGCCGCTGACCGAATAGTTCGAAGGTCCGAATTCGGCGTATTCGATCTGGGAAAAGGTCATGGCGATGGGCTGCGTGATCTCCAGCAGCGGGTTTGTCGATCCGCTCCACAGGGCCATCAGCATCCGCGGCGAACTCCCATCCGCGCCCACGATCATGCTGGCATTGTCGCGATCGGTGGAGAGATCGCTCAGGGTGGCGATCATCGGATCCCCGTCCGCGCCGCCGCGACCGTGGTTGCTGGCCTGGCCATTGCCCGCCGACTCGTTGAACCCCAGGTCGTAGAACAGGTCGTGCAGATAATTGATCGTATAGAACAGTTGCACCAGTGCGGCGTTGAGCTGGGAGGGGGTTTGGATGGGTCCTTGATTCGGGTTGAAGCGGTGATCGAAAACGCCGGGGCCGGTCACCGGGGCCCGTTTATTTTCCAGGGCCTGGTTCAGGGCAAAGCCGGATACGGATGCGACCACATCCGCATTGTTGCCGATGGTGGCCGTGGCGGTCTCCGGCAGCCAGGGATCGGCGGTGGAAATCGGGCCGTTTTGCAGGGTGATGAGATTTTGCGTCACCGGGTCGGGCAGATAGGGTGGGGAGGTCGGCGCGCCGGTGGGATTCGGGATTCCCTGGGTGCCGTTGGGATCGTTCATCGGTGCGTGATCCCCGTCGGTCTGGGCAAAGACCCGATAGCCAAACGAACTGTGATGGCGTTGATTCTTGTCGAACAACAGGCTTCCGTCTCGAGCCGACACCACATACAGATGGGCATCCAGGGTGTTGCGGTCAAAGTCGCCGGCGCGGATTTCGATGGCGTAGGCAGGCGTCAGTTCGGTTTCCGTGGGATAGAGAACCGTCTTGACCCGTGCCGGTTCCCGCAGGCGGTATTCGGCCTTGGAAAAATCGGCGCTGTAGTATTGATAGCCATTTCTTTCATCGACTTGGATCCAACCATCCACCGGTTCGGTACCGCCCATTTTCCGGAACGCGTTGTCCAGGGCTTGATCGGCTCCGAGGGAGAAGCGTCGATCCGGGGGCACGGGTGGAAGGGGGTGATCGCCGCTGCTCGCGACCTGTTCCAGGGTGCGGTCGAAAAGCAGATTGGTCTCGTGACCGAACACCTCCAGGCCATCGACCTGGGCATTGGCCTTGACCACGATGGGGCCGGAGCCGATGTCGTGGATATGGCGGATCACCGGTTGGACCGGTCCATCCGGTGGGAAGGTGTGTGTTTGGCGCAGTTGGCGTTCCGCCACGGCGCGGATGTCGGTGGTTGGGGTGGCGGATGGTGTCGGGGTGGTTGGTGTCGGGGTGGTTGGTGTCGGGGTGGTTGGCGGCAAGGGGGCGGGTGTTGGGATGGGGTGCTCTTCGGGCGCGAACCATCGGACTCCGGTCAGGAGGGCTAGGAGAAGGGCGAGGAGGAGCAGCGAACGTTTCATGCTTTGTTCAAGCCGTGCAAAGGGGCGATGAGTCCGGTTGCCGGGGTGCGCCGAGGGGAGTCCCGGAGTCGCCTTCGGCGGCCCGTTTGTTTCTGGCCATGTTCGCGGCATCGTTTTGCAAAAAACGCAAAACGATGCCGCAGCCGAGGCGACGCGCAGCGTTTTTTCGCAAAAAACGCGAAGAAACGCTTTTTTGAAGAGCGCGCTAAAAAACCAAAATCAAAAGCCAAACCTCGGAGGCTCTGCCTCCGAACCTCCGCCGGGGACCTTGCGGTCCCCTGTTCCCTGCAAGGATCAAACCTATCTCACCGTCACCGGATGAATCGCCCCCAACACCGCCGGTATCTCCGCCCCGGTCGCCCCCGTCACCGAAGAGGTCAACCCCCGCAATGTCCGCACCGCAAACCACGCAAACGCCTGCGCCTCCAACGTGGAAACATCCACCCCCAAATCCTCGGCATCCGCAATCCGCGCCAACGGCAACCTTTGCGCCATCCCCTCGACCAGGGCCGGATTGCGCGCACCACCCCCACACAGAATCATGCGCTCCGGATAGGGCGGCAACAACCGACAGGAAGCCTCCACAACCGACTCGACGGTGAATCGGGTCAAGGTGGCAAAACCATCATCCCCGGCCAAATGCGGAAAACGGGCCAAAAACCGCTCCAACAACTCAGAACCGAACGCCTCCCGACCCGTGGATTTCGGAAACGGTCGCGCCAGATAAGGATGGGCCATCAACCACGCCAACGCCTCGCCATCCACCCCACCCCGCCGCGCCGCATCACCATTCCGATCCACGGCACGCGCACCACCGTTCAAACGGGTGGCCAACAGATCGAGCAACGTGTTGGCCGGACCCGTGTCCCCGGCGATCAACGGCGCACGCTCATCACCCGCCAGAGCGGTCACATTGGCAATCCCACCCAGATTCACCACCGCCACCCGCTGTCCGGGACGGGCAAAGAGCACCTGGTGAAACAACGGCACCAACGGCGCCCCCTCACCACCCCGCGCCAGATCGGCGGGCCGGAAATCGGCCACCGTCACCACCCCGGTGCGCGCGGCGATCACGAACGGGTCGGCGATCTGCAAGGTGAAATCCGGAGGACGATGCCGCACCGTTTGACCATGGGATCCGATCACCGCCACCCGCTCGATGGACAATCCACCCCGCTGGCAGACCCGCAAGGCCGCCTCCGCGAAACGCCCACCCAATTCGCGATGCAACACCCCCAAACGGTCGATCTCGTTTTCGCCGGGTTGATACAACGCCAGAATCCGCCGATGCAGATCCTCCGGGTAGGGGAGATGCAGATCCGCCAACACCCGCGGCGCCCCGACCCCATCGGTGCGCACCAGCACCGCATCGATACCATCCGCCGAGGTTCCGGACATCAAACCAATGGCAATCCTTGCCTCATCCATCCTCAAACAGGCCTCCCAACCCTCGGACGAAACCCGCGTTGCCGATTTCGCCACGATTCTTTATGGTGATTACTTTGTCAAACGGTTGTCAATTCGCGAATTGTCAAAAATTGTAAGAGGCTGTTTGGTGATTCCATGAATGGAATCACCAAACCTGCACGAAGCGAAACAATCGATTCGTGCTTACGAAGCTGACGTTTTGCAAAAGACACCAAACGACTCAGCTTCCAAGGCTGCGCGCAGCGATTTTCACAAACTTGCATGATGGGGGGAGAACCCCCTCACCCCCCAACCGTGGAGACTCCGTCTCCAAACCTCTGCCGGGGAGCTTCGGCCCCCGGTCCACCGCAACGTTTTGCTCTCACCGTCCCCCCTTGCTCCCACCCTTTCCCCGCGCCTGAATCACCCCACCGATCTCCCGCGCCCACTCCGCCAACGCCTGACTCATCGCCTTCACCGACGCATCCTGATCATCCGCCCGCTCGGCCCGCTTGACAATCCGCACATGCCGGGTCTCCAACTGCCCACCACGCCCATCAAACAAAATCCATCGCGCCTCCAAGACCACCTCTCCCGCTTCGTCCGGTTCGAACCGGTGAATGCTCGTCACCACCCGAAAATCAGGCTCACCCTCCGAACGACCCGGCAACAACGTCACCCGCTCGGAATTCAACAGTCGCCCCAGATTCTCCATGGTGACCCGCCCGATGTCCTCCTTCAGATCACCACCCCACTGGTTCATCCGCTCCAACTGCAAACGATTGCCACCGGCACGGGTCACCATCTCCGGACGGTTGAGATACTGGGGAATCTCCACCGGCTCCAACTCCACCACCAGGCCGGCCTTGCGATCCATCCCAACCCTCCCCTCCTCCTGGCCGATCTGGGCGGTCAACAGAAAAAATCGGGTCGGCGGCGACCCCGGACCCGCACAACCGGCCACAATGCCCAACACCACCACCAGAACCGAACCCGTAACCAACAAACCCCTTTTCATCGACGTACCCCCTCCTTCTCCTTGCCGAATAGCAGGGATTCGGGCTTGCGCTCCAATAAATCAATCAGACTGCGCACCGAACGGGCCGCGGCAGCCAACTCCCGCACCGCCTCCACCATGCCGTAATGCAACGGCGCCTTGGGCCCGATCAACCCATCCACCTTGGTCAACGTCTCCTCCAACTGTTGCAACGTGGCGGTGGCCGCGCCACTCGCCCCCTTGACGCCGTTGGCCATGGGCTCAACCTGTAGATTGAGGTTTTTCAACAAATTGCGCGCCTCGGTCAAGGCCGCCGTGGCGGCACGGATCGTCTCCATGGTCTCCGGGGCGTTGACGGTGCGGTTGGTCCCCTTCAAGGTCTCATGCAACTCCCTGCCGATCCCCTCCAAAGGCAACGATTGGATCTTGTCCAGAAAACGGGTCACCGAGGCGGTGATCTCGTCCAGACTGGTCGGAATGGTCGGCAACTCGGGATGAAGATTCTGCGTGCCCCCCACCAGATTCATCGGCGCGCCGGGATGGAGATCCAACTCCACGAACAACTGCCCGGTGAGATAGCTGCCGGTCTTGAGCTGGGCCCGCATCCCGCGTTTGACCAGGGTCTCCAGAAACTCTCGCGGCGAGTCGTGGCGAATGGTTTTCACCCCGCTGGTGGAAAACTCGATCACCCGCTCCGGCTCGATCTGCACCAGCACCGGAATGCGGAAAAGGGTCTCCTGGAAATCGTACTCCAGACGGATATCGGTCACCTTGCCCACCTGAATGCCACGAAACTCCACCGGCGCCCCGACGCTCAAACCCCGCACCGAACCCTTGAAATAGAGCACGAAGGTCAGCTTGTGGGTGTAGGAACCCTCGGTGACCGCGCTTTCGTTCTTGTAGAGGGGGAAACGGGTGTTCTCTGCGGCGAAGGTGCCGGATTCGAGGGACTCCGGAGTGTCGAAGGTGATGCCACCCACCAGAAGACGGGTGACGGAACTCGAACGCAACCGGAATCCGCTCGCATCCACCACCAGATCCACCCCGCTGGTCTCCCAGAAATGGGTGGAGTCGCGTACCAGGGCGTTGTAGGGGGCCTGCACGAAGATGGAGAGGGTGATCCCCTTTTTATCCTTGTTCAACTCGTAACCAAGCACCTCGCCCACCTGGATGTCGCGGTAGTAGATGGGAGCGCCCACTTCCAGCGAGCCGAGGGTGGGTGCCTCCAGGATGTAACGGGTGCCGGGCGCGCCGACACGCAGCGGCGGCGGAGACTCCAGCCCGACGAACTCCCGCTGGGACTCGCCCTGACCCGGCTCCATCTCGATGTGCACCCCGGAGACCAGGGTGCCGAGTCCGGAGATGCCACGCAGACTCAAACGCGGTCGCACCACCCAGAATTTGGCGCCGCTGTTCAAGAACAGCTCGGTGCCCTTGACCAGGGCGGCATGCACGCGCACATGGGTGAAATCGGGACTCAACGTCACCGAATCGACCACCCCGACCTCGACCTCCTTGTGTTTGATGCGCGTCTTGCCGGCCTCGATCCCCTCGGCGCTCTTGAAGGTGAGCACCACGCCGGGTCCGGCCTCGGACCAGGTTTTGTAAACCAGCCACGCGCCGACCAGCATCGCCACCAGCGGAATCAACCACACCAGTTGCAGATTGCCCCGTTTGGTCTCCACGACGGCCAGGGGAATCCCGGCGTCGGCGCTCGCACCGTCGGTTCCGGAAAGGGGGATGCGCGGGGAATCAGGAGTGCTCATGCTTGGACTCGTTCAAGGGATCCCAGATCAATCGGGGATCGAATACATGGGTGGCCAACAGGGTCAGGACCACCACGGCGGCAAAATAAGAGGCGCCGATGCCTGGCTTGATCTGGGCCAGAACACCGAAATCGACCAGGGCCGTGAGGATCGAGACCAGAAAAACATCCACCATCGACCAGTGACCAAACACCTCCAGCACCCGATACAGGGCGATGCGATCGCGACAGCGGGTGGTGGAGCGGTTCCCCACCGTGACCAGCAGGAACATCAGCACCACGATCTTCATCACCGGTGCCACGATGCTCGCCACGAACACCACCAGCGCCAACAGCCACATTCCCCCCTCGATCAGGTGTTTCACACCGCTCAGGATGGTGTCGGGCTGTCCGCGCCCCATGCGGATCACGGTCATCACCGGATAGAGGTTGGCGGGAATGTACAGGATGGTGGCGGCCCACAACAAGGCCCAGGTACGGTTGCGGCTGTCCGGTTTGCGAAAGTGCCGGCCAGCCCCGCAGCGCGGACACGGTTGGCCATGCGCCTCCTCGGGACGGGCGATCAGACCGCAGACGTGACACTGGATCCAGGTCGCGGCATCGCTCCGGGCCTGCGGAACCGGCGGCGCGTGGGGCGCCAGCCGTTGCCAGACCTGATGGGGATCGAACGCGGCGCGGGTGGCCGCGACCACGATCAGCAGGACGAACAGGGCGAACAGGGCGATGCCCGGCGCCATGCCGGCCATGGAGGCCAGTTTCACGTAGGCCACGAACAGGCCGAGCATGAAGATCCCCACCATCGACCAACTGTTGACCGCCTGTGCCACGCGCAACACCCAAACGCCCTTCCAGGGTCGGCGACCCAGATGCAGCGGCAAGAGCACATAGGTGAGACCGGCCAGCCAAATCAGCGGAAACAACATGCTGGTCAGAAACACCAGCACCGCCAGATCGCTCATCCCCTCGCGCTGCATGGCGGTGACCCCATCCCAGAGGGTGTTGCCCAGGGTGCGCCCGCCGAGCTTCATGATGAGCAGAGGATGAAAAAGGGCGATGAAATAGAAAACCAATCCGCTCACGGCCAGGGCCAGGGGTCGCTCGAGTCCGCCAGGACGATGACGCGCCAGTTCGGCTCCACAGCGCCAGCAACAGGCCACCCCGCCAACCGGCGTGGGTGGCAGGATCGCCGGTCCGCCACATTCGTGACAGAGCGTCCAGTTGTCGTTGTTGATCTTTGTCACGTTTTTTGCGAGTGACTCGATCGGCATGCCTTTTGATGCGGCGTCCATTTTGACTATAATAGTTGCAGGATGGGGGGAGAGAACCCCGAACCCCCGACCGTGGACTCCCTCGCGGGATGTCACGGTATGAGCTGACACCGAATCATGGTGTCCGGATGATTGCCCGGGTGTCGCATGGAACTCCGCGTTCTCGAGTCATACCCGCCACGGATTGGCGGCAAACGACGACCTGTCCATCTTATTTACCAGGAAAACCCCATGACGTCAAAAATCAACCTCCACGCCTGGGATCAAAAAATCGGCATCAAGGCCTCGCTCAAAATCCTGGGAGTGCTGTTGATGCTCCTGGCCGTCCTGGCCGTCGGCAATCTCTACTTCGCCACGCAACTCAAAAGCGAAGACGCGGCCACCATCAATCTGGCCGGACGACAGCGCATGCTGGTCCAGAAAGCCACCAAGGAGTTCTTCATCTATCTGGTCACCGGCGACCACATGGTCAAAAAACTGGCCGAGGATAGCCTGTCGGTCTTCGACCTCACCTTGAAGGCCCTCATGACCGGTGGCAACGCTCCGGCCACTCTCAACCGCGAAAAAACCACCTTCGAGGCCATGTCGCTCCCCTCCTCCGAGGTGCTCGCCGAGCTGCAACCGGTGGCGGAAAAATGGGAGTCGTTCCAACGCAACGTCCGGTCCGGTCTGGCCGGCTCCGGCGACCTGGAGCAGATCAAGAAAAACGTCATCGAAGAGAATGGCGTCCTGCTCACCGCCATGGACAAGGCCGTGCAACGCATGGCCGCCCAGTCGCGCCAAACCAATGACAACGTGGTGGCCGCGGTGCGTACCCTGGTCGGCATCAATCTCGCGCTCGTGCTGACGGGACTCCTCTTCCTCGGCTGGCGCAACTGGTCCCTCACCCACCAGATCAACGACTTCTCCGGACGACTCGAAGAGTACGCCCAGGGCAACCTGGAGATCCACTTCGTCGAGGGGTATGTCGAAGAACTGGAGTTCATCGGACAGAAATTCAACCTGGTCACGGAACAAATCACCCACTCCCTGCGTCAGCAACGACTCCAGGGCGAAAGCGTCATCGCGGTGGTCAACGAACTGATCCCGCTGCGGGCACTTTTGGCCGAGGATTCCCAGGGCACGGTGAACCTCTCCAAACAGGTGTTGCAGCTCAACGACGATCTGGACAGCGAAACCCAGAAACTGAAACTCAGGATCGACGAGGTGAAGGAGAACATCAACTCCGTCAACTTCGTGGCCCATGAACTTTCCAACAACGTCTCCTCCATCGCCGCCGCCTCCGAGGAGGCGAGCGTCAACGTCACCACCATGGCCTCCGCCGCCGAGGAGATGACCGCCAACATCGAGAACGTCAACTCCAGCCTCGCCCTGGTCAATCAGGCGGTGAGCACGGTGTCGGCCTCCATGACCCAGATGACCACCTCCCTGGGCGCGGTGCGCGAACGGTGCCAGCTGGCCGATCAACGCTCGGAAAAGGCCAATCTCAACGCCCGCTCCAGTCTGGCGGTGATGGACAAGCTGGCCGTGGCCGCCGGCGAGATCGGCAAGGTGGTGGGCATGATCAAGACCATCGCCGATCAGACCAACATGCTGGCCCTGAACGCCTCCATCGAGGCTGCCGGCGCCGGCGAGGCAGGCAAGGGTTTCGCCGTGGTCGCCAACGAGGTCAAGGAGCTGGCCCGTCAGACCGGTGACGCCACCCGCATGATTCATGAAAAAACCCGCGAGATCCAGCAGAAAACCCGCGAGGCCGCCAGCGTCACCCGCGATGTCACCACGCTGATCCAACAGATCACCGAAACCAACATGGAGATCACCCGTTCGGTGGATGATCAGGCGCGGGCGGTGGGCAACATCGCCCAATCGATGCGCAACGTCACCCAGGCCGCCGACGAGGTGACCCGAAACGCCTCCGAGCTGGCCATGGCCTCCCAGGAAGTGGCCCGCGCCGCAGTGGAGGCCGCCGCCGGCACCGCCGAAATCGCCCGCGCCGCCTCCAACGTGGCCATGGGCGCGGCCAATGTCGCCCAGGAGAGCACCACCGCCCAGGAACGCACCGCCGCCTTGCAGATGGGCTCCGAGGAGATCTACATCGCCTCGGTCAACGTGCAAAAGCAGATCCTCCAGGCCCTCGACCTGCAAGAGTACCTGAGCGGTTCGATCCATCACGCCGGCATGCTCACCACCGTGGTCCAGGAGATCAGCGACGCCCTCAAGAAATGGGAGGAGGGTTTCTCCTACAGCTCGCCGGCCTTCGACGTACAGGCGGTGAAGAATGCCCATCTGAAGTGGCTCGGCAAGCTCGAACACGTCATTCGGGGACGCGCCCGTCTCAAGCCCGAGGAGGTAGCCAGCGGCCACGAATGCGCCTTCGGCAAGTGGTACGACAGCGAGGGGACCGCCAAGTTCGGGGCGATTCCGTTGTTCGTGGAGCTGGGCAAGGTACACATGAAGGTGCATGAGACCGCCCGAACCGTGGTCGGCATGGTGGCCAAACAACAAAAAGAGGCGGCCATCGCCGAAATGGAGACCTTCCAGACCCTGCGTTCGCAGATGTTCGTGATGCTCGATCAGCTCTTCATGTCCAAGGATGCCAACGCGGTCATGAAGGCTCTCAAGGAGAGGGGCGTCGTATAATCGGGAGGAACCGACTTTCGCCCCCAACCCTGGGAATGAATCGTTGCGGGACCGGGGGCGAAAGGTCCCCGACGAAAAAAAACGTCGCGGGACCGGGGACCGAAGGTCCCCGGCGGAGGTTCGGAGGCAAAACCTCCGGGGTTGTGTCTTGTCCTTTGATTTCGTCGTTGTCTTTGTGTTCTTTTAGCGCGCTCTTCAAAAAAGCGATTTCTCGCAAAGAACGCGAAGAATCGCTCATTCGTAACAGCGCGCAAAAGGCAAAAGAAGAGTCCCAAGGGCTTCGCCCTTGGATCCCACCAGGGGCCAATGGCCCCTGGACCCCACCAATCATGGGGGGTCTTGAACCGTGACCACAATCCAAGGGTGACCACCTCGAGGAACCGCATCGTCATGTCCTGGCATCTGCTCGCTATCTTTGCATTCGCTGGCCTGATTTTCGGCAGCTTTCTCAATGTGCTCATCCACCGGATCCCGCTCGAGGAGAACATCGTCTTCCCGCGTTCGCGCTGCCCCCACTGTCGGCAGATGATCGCCTGGCATGACAACATCCCGGTGTTGAGCTGGTTGATCCTGCTCGCACGCTGTCGACACTGCCGGGCGCGAATCTCCATCCAATACCCACTGGTCGAGCTGACCGCCGCCATCCTGACCGCCACCACCCTGCACCGCTTCGGCCTCACCCCCACCGGCATCGCCTTGACCGTCCTGGGGTACGCCCTGATCACCCTGACCGTCATCGATCTGTACCACTACATCCTGCCGGATGTGATCACCCTGCCCGGCATCGCCGTCGGCATCGTTCTTTCATTCACGTCCTGGTTCGTCCCACCCCTGGCCAGCTGGCAAGAGAGCCTGATCGGCATGGCCGTAGGCGGGGGCGGATTGTGGCTGTTCGGATGGATCTTTTACAAGATCACCGGCAAGGAGGGCATGGGACTGGGGGATGTCAAGCTGGTCGCCCTGTTCGGCGCCTGGCTCGGCTGGCAGGCGCTGCCGTTGATCATCTTCGGTTCCGCAATGATCGGCAGCGTGGTCGGCATCACCTGGATCCTCGTCTGGGGACGGGATCGCTCCCTGCCGATTCCGTTTGGTCCCTATCTGGCTCTGGCGGCCTGGGGATATCTCCACTTTGGACCCGCGATCTACGCCTGGTATCTGGGACGGATGGTGATGCTATTCTGATCGCACGCTTGTGTGTTGACATGGAAAATCGGAGTCGGATACCGTTGAGTTTTTGTCACCCTTTATTGAGAGCTTATCCAAGGAATCAACCATGGCCCGCATGACCATTCTCACCGCCCCGGACAGCCGCCTGAAACGCAAGGCCCTGCCGGTGCCGGCGGTCACCGACGCGGTATGTCGCCTCATGGAAGACATGGCCGAAACCATGTATCACGCCCAGGGAATCGGCCTGGCCGCCCCCCAGGTCGGGGTTTCGCAACGGGTGATCGTGGTGGATGTGCAGTATTGCCAAAAAGAGGGAAAACGCAATCCGATCTTTCTGGCCAATCCGGAGATCATCCGCAAGGAGGGGGCGATCCAATGGAATGAAGGGTGCCTGTCGGTGCCTGAACACACCGCCGAAGTGACCCGCGCTGCGCAAATCCAGGTCAGAGGGCTCGATCAACACAACCGGGAGGTGATCATCGACGCCGACGAGGTGATGGCGGTCTGCTTCCAGCATGAGATCGACCACCTGGATGGGGTGCTGTTCATCGATCACCTGTCGAGCTTGAAACGCTCCATCATTCTGCAAAAACTCAAAAAAAAGAAACAGAACGCGGAGTGATCCAGCCGTGACCCCCTGGCGCATCGTCTACATGGGCACCCCGGATTTCGCCGTGCCCGCCTTGAAGGCCCTCCTTGACGGCCCGGATCCGGTGGTGGGGGTGTTCACCCAGCCGGACCGACCCACCGGACGCGGCATGCGCATGCGAGCCTCACCGGTCAAGGAGGTGGCGCTCGCGCATGGTCTCGCCCTTTTTCAGCCCGAACGTCTCAAGAATTCGGAAACCCTGGCCGATCTGATCGCCCTGACGCCGGATCTGATCGTGGTGGCCGCCTATGGTCAGATCCTGCCCGAGGCGGTCCTCGCCCTCCCCCCCCAGGGCTGCATCAACGTACATGCCTCGCTGCTCCCCAGATGGCGCGGCGCGGCACCGATCCATCGGGCGCTCCTGGCCGGGGATAGCGAATCGGGGGTGGCCATCATGCGCATGGAAAAAGGGTTGGATACCGGTCCGATCCTGTCCATGGAGTCCATCCCCCTGCCGGACGGCATGACCGGTGGCGCGTTGCACGATGCCTTGGCCGAACTCGGCGCGCGTCTGCTCCTGCAAACCATCGCCAGGCTCAAGACTGACGATATCCAGGCACGGCCTCAGCCAGATGAAGGGGTGACGTATGCCGCCAAACTGACCAACGCCGATGAGCCGATCGATTTTACCGCTTCGGCAGAGATGGCCCGGCGCCGGATTCTGACGCTCAACCCCTGGCCCGGCGCCGTGGCCAAGCTCGACGGCCAAGCGGTCAAGTTGCTGGCGTGTCGCCTCGGAATGGGAAATGGCACCCCTGGAACAACCCTCGCACTCCACGCGGATGGCCCGGAGATCGCTTGCGGGGAGGGCTCGATCGTGATCACCGAGCTGCAACCCGCCGGCAAACGACGCATGTCAGCCGGCGACTGGCTGCGCGGTCGGGGAATGCGGTTGGAAGGGGTGTGGGAATAGCAGAGAAAGGGATAAGATCGATCACCGCAACCACCCAACACGTCACGTTCCACACCAATCAACCCTTGCAGAAATCACCCCCCCTCACATCCGGGTGGCAAAAATCTCCTCCAGGGATTGGGCATCCAGAATCCGCAGGCTCCACGCCTCCAAGGCACTGGAATCGGCCTGGGAAATTTTCTCTTGGACCCACGCCGGAACGACACCAAAGCGACGTTGCAACAGGCGCATCAGAATGGCAGCCTCGCCTTCCTGACGACCTTGCTGCAGGCCTTGCTGCAGGCCTTGCTGCAGGCCTTTCCGCAGGCCTTTCGCTTCCCACTCCTGGGTCCACTCCCGCACGGTTTCGGCTAGCATGGTTTCCACCTCCTGTAAATCCCTCATTTCTGGGACCGTTTGGCCGGGCACGCGTTTGGGAATCAGTACCCGGCCCAGCATCACCGTGAAGGCCCGGCGCAGACTCGACTGCTCGGGGGCCTTCAGCCAATCGATCAGACACACCAGAGCGCTCCGGATCTCCTTCACGCTGCGACTCTTCTCCAGACGGAACAGCGCGGCCACCAGATTGCGCATCGATTCGAGTTGTGCGTCGTCATGGCGCACCTCGTCAATGAGCAGATAGCGCATGCTCGGTCGATAGCGCTCCAATTCCCCTGGGATCGGGGCGATCAACGCCGCGACATCCTGCGCCGCGTTCCATTCGGGCTTCCCGTTGTAGAGTACCACGGGTAACACCGGCGGGAGTGGTTCGCCACTCTTCACCTGACCGGACTTGATCAGGTCTTGATACAGCAGCATCGTGTAGGCGGTCATCCGCACCGCCATCCATCCGTCCACCGTGGACTGGAACTCCAACAGCAGATAGACGTACAGCCAGTTGTCGCCCCAGAGGACCCGCCAGATCACATCATCCGAACGATCCTTGAGATCATCGGTCACATAACTGCCGTTGACCTTTTCGAGGCTGGAGAAATCGAGTTGCGCCACCCACGCCTCGTGGACAAATCCCAGCAGCAGATCCCGCACCATCTCCGCATGGCTGAAAAGATGCTTGTAGCCTGAATCGTGCTCGGTCACGCGACTCCCCCGGATGGCTGTGTCCTTTCGCGGTTTGATTATGATGCAAAATCGCGCCGCTTGAAATGGTCTTGCGTGGATCAGGCGTACACCATTGACGTCAGCCAGATCGATGTCGTGATGATGGACACACGGATCAACCAATCCGCAAAGCCGGCGAAGAAGCGGCTGTCACACCAGGCCTGTCATGCAACGCCATGAGATTGTCACCCAGATCATGGGATCGCTCATCAACGCCAAAAAGGGAGGCGGATTGCTCCGCCTCCCTTTTTGAAAAGATCCAGCTTTGTGTGACGATGGAGATTAGAAGTCCATGCGCACGGAGGCTTGGATGTAATGCATCACATCGGCATTCAGCACGGCAGCGGGACGGGTGGACAGTTTCGGGTCAACCCAGGTGCCGGACAGGTCGAAGGTGGTGGCTTCCTGAATCTTGGTGGAGAAGCCCACGGTACCGCCCCAGGCGCTGGTGTAGTTGGCCTGAATGGTACGGTTGGTGAGATCATAATCCTCAACCACGTGAGCATAGTCCAGGCTCGGCTTGATGGTCCAGGCGCCGGCATTGATCGCCAGACCCGCACCGATACCCCACATGTTGGTCTCGTTCGAGAAGAAGCCAGCCGTGTTGCCGCCAGCGGTCGCCGAGTTGTTGCCGGCGAGGCCGGTCAGAGCGCGCTGCATCAGATCTTGGGAGCCAGGGCCCGAGCTATCCCAGGTCGGGGACCACTTGGCTTCGTTGTTCTGCACGAGCGGGGAGGTGAAGTCGGTGGAGCCATAGAAGGCATAACCGTTCCAACCACCGAAGCCGGCAGCACCTTTGGCACGCAGGGCCAGGAAGGTACCGCTGTCCTCAAGCTGTTTGGTACCAACACCGGTCGCCGGAACATCGGCACCGGTCTCATAGATGGCGGTACCAACCAGATCGATACCCTGGAACTTGGTGGACAGGGTCAAGGCGATCCAACCATCGGTGATGTCGGTCAGGGTGGTGGCCTTGTTCTGACCCTTCAGATAGGCACCGGTCAGCTGATAATCGAAGGCATCGATCTTGCCCAGGGCGGACAACACGAACAGATCGGTATCCTTGTGATTCTGGTCAGCCGGCATGGCGGCCTGAGCGGCGACGGCGGCGGCATAGCCCTCGTCCACCTTGACATCGGCGGCCACGACCGTGACGCCACCGAAATTCTTGGCCAACAGGATGGTACCATAGGAGGTGACATCGTTATCGACCAGCAGGCCATCGTTCAGGGCGATCGGCATGTTACCGACCTTCAGGCCCACACCCCAGGCTTCGGTTTCCAACCACAGCTGACGGACCTGCCAGTCGGCGGCACCCAGGGCACCGGTGCCGGCGGCGGCGGCGCCACCGAAGATCTGATCCGAACCCTCGACAACCTTGCCATCCAGGACGCGGGTCACCATGTGGGCATGGGACTTGTCGCTGGCTTTCATGTCCACATTGAGTTGCAGACGCTGGGCCCAGAAGTTGGCATTCTCGTCACCGGCGACATCGGTCGGGGTGTTGTCCGTGGAGACCATGCGGAACAGGTAGTAACCGCCGAGTTTGACCTCACCCGCATCAGCGGCCTGAGGAGCGGCGAGGGCGACGGCGGCCAGGGCGGCAGCACCCAAAAGGATGGATTTTTTCATGTTCTTTTTCTCCAAAGTTCGTTGCCAGTTATGCCCCGGCCAAACCGGGATCTTTGTGTTTCGTCTCTTTTGCAACACCCTGTTGCGAAAGTGTCACAGTGTTGATGTGATGGCTTATATCGGATCTCCCCATCACCTGTCAAGCGAAAAATCGAATCTGTTTCCTTTTTGTTACACTTTATTTGGTTACCGTGTCTCAAGCCCTCGATTAGTCTGACTCTTGACCCGTTTCATCCGCGGTTGCCATCCTATAAAGCAATTGGTGGGCCATTTTTTTAAAAGCCCGGAATTGTCTCATTTCGCGCCATTTTCCCCATGTTTCGGGTGTGTCCATCCTGCCATGGGGATTCGGGTTACACTGTCATGATTTTGCCACAGTGGGTCCCATGCCGTCTCAATTTCGTCTATGGCTGCCATTTAAACCGCGTCTATTTTGAGATGCGTCGTCTCCCGCAAGGCCACCGTGCAAAAGACGAGCTTCGTTTCCAAACCTGCATGATGGGGGGAGATCCCCCTCACCCCCCAACCGTGGACCTCCCTGACGGGAGTTCCACGGTAAAGGTGAAGGGATTTTCCCCCCCATCATGCACGTTTACCGGGGAGCTTCGCCCCCCCATCACACCACCTGACTCCGCGCAGCCTCGATGGCAGCCCGCACCGTGGCAAATGCCGTCCCACCCACCACCTTCCGGGCGTTGATCGAAGCGGTCACCGTCAACACCTCCACCACGTCCGCGCCAATCCGTGGATCCGCCGACTGCATCTCGGCCAACGACAACTGCTCCAACGTCCGTCCCGACTCCACGCACAACCGTACCAACCTCCCGGATACCTCGTGCGCCTTGCGGAACGGAATCCCCTGCCGTACCAGATAATCCGCCAGATCCGTGGCCGTGGTGAAACCAACCTTGGCCGCGGCGGCCATCGCCTTCTGATGAACGCGAATCTCGGCCAACATGCCGGCAAACACCTTCAAACATCCCCGCACCGTCTCGATGATGTCGAAAATCGCCTCCTTGTCCTCCTGCATGTCGCGGTTGTAGGCCAACGGCAACCCCTTCATCATGGTCAACAACCCCATCAGATGACCGGTCACCCGCCCACTCTTGCCACGCACCAGCTCCGGAGCGTCCGGATTTTTCTTTTGCGGCATGATGCTCGATCCGGTGGCAAAGGCGTCGGACAACTCCACGAAACCGAATGCCGGCGAAGACCAGAGAATCAACTCCTCGGAGAAACGGGAAAGATGCATCATCACCAACGAACAGGCCGCTGCGGTCTCGATCACGAAATCCCGATCCGATACCGCGTCCAGCGAGTTGCGACAGATCCCCTCGAAACCCAACTCCTTGGCCACCCACGCGCGATCGATCGGAAAGGGGGTGCCGGCCAGGGCGGCGGAACCGAGCGGCAGTTGATTGATGCGTTTGCGCGCCTCGCCGAACCGCTGCCGATCGCGATCGAACATCTCGAAATAGGCCATGAGATGATGGCCGAAACTGACCGGCTGGGCGTTTTGCAGATGGGTGAAGCCCGGCATGACCGTCTCCACATGGGTTTCGGCCAGGGTGAGCAGGATGCGTTGCAGACTGCGCAACGCCTCGCGAATCGCATCGACCTCCTCGCGCAGCCACAAACGCAGATCCGTGGCCACCTGATCGTTGCGCGAACGGGCGGTATGCAGCTTGCCGGCCACCGGACCGATCAGTTCGCGCAGACGATCCTCCACATGCATGTGGATGTCTTCCTGGTCGTCCCGGAACGGCAGACGTCCCTCCTCGATCTCCACCTTGACCCGCGCCAAACCTTCGACGATCAGGTCCGCCTCGGATTCGGCGATGATCCCCTGACGGGCCAGCATGCGGCAGTGGGTCATCGATCCCTGGATGTCCTGGCGGAACAGCCGCGAGTCATAGTGGATCGAGGCCGAAAAGCTCTCCATGAAGGCATCGGTGGGCTGGGAGAAGCGCCCACCCCACGGTTTGCTCTTGCTCATGGCTTTCCTTGGCGCACCAGGGCGGCGATGCGCATCCGCAGGGCGTTGAGTTTGATGAAGCCGCTGGCATCGGCCTGATCGTAGGCGCCATGGTCATCCTCGAAGGTGGCCACCACCGGATCGAACAGCGACTGCTCGGACTTGCGACCCGTGACGATCACATTCCCCTTGTAGAGTTTCAGCCGCACCACGCCGGTGACGTAGGTCTGGGAGGCATCGACCAGGGATTGGAGCATCAACCGCTCCGGCGAGAACCAATAACCGTTGTAGACCAGCGAGGCGTAACGCGGGCCCAGTTCGTCCTTGAGGTGGGCCGCTTCGCGATCCAGCGTCAACGACTCCATGGCGCGATGCGCGACGCCCAGGATGGTGCCGCCCGGGGTTTCGTAGACGCCACGGGATTTCATGCCCACGTAACGGTTCTCCACCAGATCGACCCGTCCGATGCCGTTGGCCCCACCCAGGGCGTTCAGACGCGCCAGCAGATTGGCCGGCGACAGCCGCTCGCCGTCGATGGCCACCGGATCGCCCTTTTCGAAGCTGATTTCGACATAGGTCGGTTTATCCGGCGCACGTTCCGGGGAGACTGATAAAACGAACATCTCCTCTTCGGGTTCCTTCCAGGGATCTTCCAGCACCTTGCCTTCGAAGGAGAGGTGCAGCAGGTTGCGATCCATGGAGTAAGGGACATCACCGCGTTTGTCGCGCGCCACCGGAATGCCGTTGGCATCGGCATAGGCCAGGAGTTTCTCGCGCGAGGTCAGATCCCACTCCCGCCATGGCGCGATCACCTGGATTCCGGGACGCAGGGCGTAATAGGCCAGCTCGAAGCGCACCTGGTCGTTCCCCTTGCCGGTGGCCCCATGCGAGACGGCTTCGGCCCCGCACTGGGTGGCGATCTCGATCTGGCGTTTGGCGATCAGGGGACGGGCGATCGAGGTGCCGAGGTGGTACACCCCTTCGTAAAGGGCGTTGGCGCGATACATCGGAAACACGAAATCGCGCACGAACTCCTCTTTCAGGTCGTCGATGTAGATTTCGCGAACGCCGAGGTTCATGGCCTTCTGGCGGGCCGGTTCCAGCTCCTCGCCCTGGCCGAGATCGGCGCAGAAGGCGACCACTTCGCACTGGTAGTGCTCCTGGAGCCATTTGAGGATGATGGAGGTATCCAGACCTCCGGAGTAAGCCAGGACCACTTTTTGGACGGGTTTGGACATGAGGTTCCTCTTTGGTGATACGTAACGATACGAATTTGTAACGATTCAGGATCCCACGGTCATCGGGGTCCAGGGGCCATTGGCCCCTGATGCGATCCGAGGGCAAAGCCCTTGGGACGCCATCTTTTGCCTTTTGCGCGTTGTTACGAAGCAACGATTTTTCGCGCCGGTCCCATGGTTTAAACCGCACCCATCACGGGATGCATCGTTCCATGATCAAGGGTCCAGGGGGATAATCCCCCTGGTGGGATCCAAGGGCAAAGCCCTTGGGACGTTGCTTTTGACTTGAGCGCGCTCTTCTCAAAGAAGCCTTTTTCGCGCCCCTCCCGGACGAGAGTTCCTCGGTAAAAAAAAACGGTCGCAATGGGATCCACTGCGACCGTTTGATCCAACGGCCCTTCCGGCCACCCATCCCACTATTTGGTGAACGCGGAACGCATGTAGGCGATGACCTTCCACAGATCATCCTCGGAGTAGTTCTGCTCCGAACCCGGTCCGAACCCCTTCATTTCGGTGTTCGGGCTGCCGTTCATGGTGATCCACAGCAGTTGCCCATCCTTGCGGCCAGCCATATAACCGGGCGCGGAAAGGTTGGTCGGCTTGATGGTCAACTCACCCGCCGCCGAACCCTGTCCGTCACCGGTTTCGCCGTGACACTTCTGGCACTTCTTGGTGTAGATCTTGCCGCCCTCTTTCAGCGTGGCCTCGTCGGCTTCATCCGCCTTGATCGGGCTGGTCTTGCTCAGGAAATCCGCGGGAGCGGTCGGGATCTGCCGATCCGCAGCCACCGCCTGTCCGCCAACCACCGCCATCAGACCGAAGGCGGCCACCGTGACCAACAAATCCTGCATCTTCATCGTTTCGTCTCCTGTTTTCCTTGTTGCAAGTCCGGGCCGGAGAGACTCCGGCCCGGTAAGACGATCAACCGCTCAGAGGGATCAATAGATGTCCATCTGGGTGTTGTAGACGTTGAACTTGCCGGTCGGGGTGTTCAAACCGGTGATGCGAGCCTTTTCCTTGAGGGTCTTGTCGTCCAGGATGACGATTTCGCCCTCCTTGTCCCACAGCGACACCCACACTTCACCGCCATCCTTGTCATACTCCATGTGCACCACCTTCTTGGCGAAGGTGATCTCACGCGGAGCCTCGGTCGGCTTGTCGATGTTGAAGACCGTCAGCACGTTGGACTTGTTGGGATTGATGGTGTTGTCGCAATAAACGTTCTTGCTCTTCGGATGGGTCTTGACGAAGAGCGAGTTGCCACCGAGCTTCCACTCGCGCACCACGGTCCAGGCCTTGGGATTCTTCGGATCGGTGCTGATCATCGAAACCAGACCCTCGCCCAGGTGGACGGTGGCCCAGACCGGTCCGAACTCCGGATCGACCCAGTTGGCGCCACGGCCCGGATGGGGCTTGGTACCGGTCTTGATGTTCTTGACCAGCTTGCGCTCCACGGTGTCGATGACCGAAATGGTGTCACGCGCATTGGCCGCCACCAGGAAGTAACGCTTGGAGGCATCCCAACCACCGTCGTGCAGGAACCGCTCGGCGTTGATCTTGGTCTCGGTCACGGTGCCGACGTCCAGCTTGCTGTAGTCCACCAGCAGCACGACGCCGGTCTCCTTGAGGTTCAACACCCACTCCGGGGCGTGGTGCGAGGCGACGATCGAGGCCACGCGCGGCTCCGGATGATACTCGTTGGTGTCGTAGGTGTAACCGCGGGTGCCGACGATCTTCAACGGTTCCAGGGTATCGCCCTTGAGAATCACATAGTGGGGCGGCCAGTAGTCGCCGACCACCGCATACTTGTCCTCGAAGCCCTTGTACTTGGAGGTGTCGATGGAGCGGGCATCCAGACCGGTGCGCACTTCGGCGACCAGATTCGGCGGATCGGCCCACAGATCCATCATGGTGGCCTTGCCGTCGCGACCGATGGCGAACATGTAGCGTCCGCTCATCGAGGTGCGCAGGATGTGGGTGGCGAAGCCGGACGGGATGGTCACGAGAACCTTCTTGGTGTCGCCGTCGATGATGGCGATCTGCCCCTTGTCACGCTCGACCACGCCGAAATAATTCTGCCAGTTCTTGCCCTTCGGCGGCTCCTTGGGACGCTTGTCAACCGGGACGTGGACCTTCCAGGTGTTCTTCATCTCCTTCATGCCCCACTCCGGCGGCAGAGGAGCCTCGATTTGCACATACTTGGCCATCAGGGCGGTCTCGTCCTTGGTCATGAAGCCGCTCTTGCCCCATCCGGGCATGCCGCCATCCGTGCCGTTGAAGAGAATCTTGTCCAGGGCATCCAGGGTTTTCAGACGGGTCTTGGCCGGGGTAATGTCCGGACCCGTGGCACCCTTGCGCAGCGCGCCGTGGCAACCGGAACAACGGTCGAAGTAGATCTGTTGACCTTTTTGGAACTCCTCCTTCGTCAACGTGGGTTCCGGTTGCAGGGCGGGGGCCGCCGGGGCATTCGCCATGGCCACGCCAGCCATGCCCACGGCCATGACAGCTCCGGCGAGCACGGACAACAAGTTCTTCTTCTTCATATTCAAACTCCTTGAGACAAAATGGGGTGGAAAAGATGCCTTGAATTTGTCGTTAAATCAGCTAAGTCAGAAGGCTATCAACTTTAAATGGATGTTGACAGGATGGTTCGCACACATTCTTGACCAAAATCAAATTGCATGCGGATTTTTTTCTACAACACAATCATGGAGAAAATCACGAGAAAAGCAAACCTTCATCAAAACTTAATAAAAAAGGCTTCAGGCGTCCAGATGCACCTCCAGATCTTCCAGACACCTCAAGCCTTTTTATCAACAATACGTCCGGGTGGAACGTTTATTCTCCTGTCACAAACTTGCATGATGGGGGGGAGAACCCCCTCACCCCCCCAACCGTGGACCTCCCTTACTGGAGTTCCACGGTAAAAGATTCATGACACGATCATGATGGATGATTTTCTCGGTTGACTGGTCAGTCAATCTCCCATTTCACGGCCTTGTGGACGATATTGTGATGGCACTCCACGCAGGTCTTGTCGTTGGTGGCCTTGTGGGGCTCGAGCTTCTTGAACCAGTTGCCATCCGGCTTATGACAGTTCTTGCACTTGATGGAGTTCTCCTCGACCATCTCCTTGCGCACCCGCTTGGCCAGCTCCACGCGCAGCTTCTCCCACTCCGGGATGTCGCGCAGACCGCTGGAGATTTCGTGGAACGGACTCTCTCCATAGCCGCCCTTGTTGAGATAGAAGAACTTCCAGTTCATGAACTGAAAGACCGAGTGGGGATTGTGACACCCCATGCAGCCCGGTTTGACCCCCTTCTCGTTGTCGAAATGCGGAGAGGCACGATACTCCTCGTAGGGGTAGGCATGACACTCGGCGCATCCGACCGTGACGTTGAACAGTCCCGGACTCAGACTCTTGGAGGGGTTGAAATCCTCCTTGGAGTTGCTCAACCGTCCCACCGGCTTGTACTCGTCGTAGTTGACGAAGATCTCGTGACAGGAGGTACACAGGCTGATGCGGTTGAAGCGATGGGCGCTCCAGCCCAGCCCGACCAGGATGACCAGCAACATGCCGCCAGCCACGATGGCGACCAACTTGTTCTTGAATAAGTTCACCCCAACCTCTCCTCGCGCGTCGGTATCCAGAGGGAATCAGGCTAACCGGCCCGATGACCCGTCATCTGCTTGAAAATGGCCAGATGCCTGGCATTGTCCACATGGACCGTGCCGTAGACATCTCCAGGGTCCGCGGGAGTCACGGTGACCACGGTATCGTTCCAGGCCTGCTCGCCGTGCCGCGCCGAAACCGCCAGGGGCAAGATCTCGTTGGGACTCACCCCCCGATCCCGCCACCAGATATTGTCGTCGATATCCTCGTCCACCAGCTCCTTCCGGGCATGATCCGGCACCTTGCCGAATGGATCCGCCTTGGCCACCCGGCCATAACTGGTGCGACCCACGGACGTGGAGATCCCCACCACCTTGGGATGCACGCCGTTGGTGACAAAGGCCTTGGTCACCAGATAGCCGACCTCGGAGGTGACGCGCACCAGATCCCCATCCGCGATCTCCAACTCCCGCGCCTGGGCCTTGTTGATCCACAAGGGGTTGGCATGATGGATCTCGGCGAGATACTTCAGGTTCGTGGTCATCGACCGGGCGTGATAGGCAACCTTGTAGGTGGCCAACACGAACTGTCCCTTCTCCAGCCTGGCATGCCGCGGATTGAGCTTGAGATCCGGGACCACCACCTCGATCTTCCCGGACGGGGTGGCAAAACCCGTCTTGTGGAAGGTGTGGTAGGCCACGGGCAACGCCTCGCCATCCTTGACGATTTTGCGGTCCGCCGGATCGATCTTGCCGTGGTCGGGCCAGAACCCTTTGTTCTGCAACTTTTTGTAATTACCCTCCAGACCCGGCGTGGCGGCGCTCGCCTGTTCGACCCATTGCCTGGCGCTGGTGAAGGCCCACAAAGGCTTCATCCCCTTCTGACCGTCCGCGTCGATGAGCTCGACGATCTTCTTGAAGGTCTCGCGCACGTCACGGGCACCCCCCACCGGCTTGACCGACGGCTGACTGATGCTCACCCATGGCCACAAGGCGGTCGGCGCGCTCACCAGATCGTGCCGTTCGACCCCCACCACATCCGGCAGGATCAGATCGGCCCACTCGGCGGTTTCGCTCATGAACGGCGAAAAATCGACCACCAGCGGCACCAGGGATTCGTTCTTGAGCGCCTCGCGCCAGATGCTCGCCGCCGGAGCCGAATAGACCGGGTTGCTCAAATGGTTGAAAAGCACCTTGACCACCCGGCTCTTGTCGAGGATCTCGAACGGCAGGGTGTGGTTCAAACGGAGCTTCTCCCCACCCTCGACCGGCTTGGGCGCGGGTTGCGGCACGCCAACCTGAAATTGTCGCGGCAGACAGAGACCACCCTCGTTGTCGATGTTGCCGGTGATCACCGCCAGCAGCGTGCAGGCCTGCTCGACATCGATGCCGTTGTCGCGCCGGCTGACACCGTTCATGGTGACCACGGCGCCCGGTTTGTTCTTGGCGAACTCGACCGCGAGGCGTTTGATGCTCTTCTCCGGCACGCCGCTGATCTCGGCGGCCTTCTGGGTCGTGTAGGGGGCCAGGGCGACGAGCAGCTCTTCCGGGGTGGTGGTGGTCCAGTTCCGGATGAAGTCGCCATCCGCCAGCCCCTTCTCCAGGATGTGACGACACATGGCCAGGGCCACGAAACCGTCCGTACCCGGAAAGACCGGGATCCACTCATGGCTGCGCCCCGCCGTGTTGGACATGCGCACGTCGAAGGTGACCAGCTTGAGCCGGTTGTTGACCAGGCCGTCGGTAAGCCGCTGGGCCAGGGGAAGCGCGGTTTCCAGGATGTTGCAGCCGAAATTGAGCACGTAGCGGGCATGCTCGAGATCCGGCAACAGGTAGGAGGTCCCCATCATGCGCCGCAACCCCTCCTGCCTGGCCGCGCCGCCCAGACCCGGCGCACAACTGCGGAAGAGCGAAGCCGAGCCCACGGTAGCCAGGAAACGGGCCGCCGCGCCATCGCGAGAGCCCCCCTCGTTGACCACGATGGTATCCGGTTGGGAGAGGGCCTCGGCCACCTTGCCCGCCACCTCGGCGATCGCCTCGTCCCAGCCGATCTCGCGCCAGTTGCCCGAACCGCGCGGTCCGACGCGCTTCAACGGCATGGTGATGCGATCCGGATCATAGGCGCTCAAAAATGAAGCCAACCCCTTGGCACAGAACTTCCCGCGGGTGGCCACATGATCCGGATTGCCTTCGGCCTTCTGGATGTGACCGTTCTCGGCATAGGTGAAGCCGCCGTCGCAGTAAGGACAGAGGGTGCAGGCGTAATGGCTGCGCACGCGGGGATGAAAGGTGCGCAACTGATGATAGCTCTTGCCACCCAGTTCCAACTCCATGGCATTCGCCGGTGCGGGCAGCGCGGCGGAAGCGAGGAGCGTGCCACTGGCGACAAGAAACTCGCGTCTACGGATTTCAGGCATGCGATCCATTCCTCGATCCATCAATAGAACGACTGGAGATACTGACCACCCATCACCCACCACACCCGCATGCCATACACACCGACGATGACCAGCACGGAAGCCACGAAAGCGCCTAACTTTGTATGTTTCAGCGGGGAGACAAGAATGACCAATGGAATAACAAGTCCAATCACCAGCTCAAGCCAGAGATAGGGAAATCTGAAAACTTGCATCAACACGACCGTGTGGCCCATCACCTCGTTCTGGTTTCCATAGGTGGTCTGCATGAAGTCAAGAAACAGCAAAAAGATGTCGAAAACGATTCCATACATCATGAATTGCGCCATCTCGTGGACCAAGGCCCAGTCGTAGCGGTTCTCGGCGCGCACCAACCCGTTGCGGATGAAGACGATGACGTTCATCAGCCCGATGCCGGAGATGAAGGCACCGGTCAGGAACAGCAACGGCGCCAGCGCGGTATGGTTGAGGAAACGACCCGGATTCAGCTCCATCACCACGCCGGTGTACCAGTGGGTGGAGAGGGCCAGCACGATGGCCACGATGCCGAAAATCCGCGCGAAGGTCTGGTCGTGCTTGAGCACGAAGTAGCTGTAGACCATCATCGACATCGGATACAGACAGATCAGCAGCGTGCCCCAAGCCATGGGACCGGTGCTGTGCCAGTAGCCGGGAATCAGCAGATAGATGAAACGGATCGGTTTGCCCAGGTCCCAGGTCAACAGGAAGGGAACCAGCAGCAGCATGATGATGGCCGTGACCGAGGCGGTCATGGTCAGCGGTTTGTAGCGCTTGATGCCGAACACCCAACCGAAGCTCGAGATCACGAACGATCCGGCACTGGCCCCCACCAGCCAGAAATAGACCGAAATGGTCGTGCCCCACGCGACGTGGTGAAAGGCATTGAAGGTGACGATGCTCTCTTCCATGCGCGGATCCTTTAGTCGAAGAGAAAGATCTTGAAGGCGTTCAAGGTCTCTTTGGCCTTATGGGGGATCGTCTTGAGATAGCCGATCCAGTTCTTGCCGACCTCGGTCATCAAGGGTTCGCCCTCGATGATGTCGGCGAAGGCGTCGCCCTTGTGATTGCGCTTGAAGTCGTTGAACTCTTCCACGACCTGGCGGGTCCGGTTGGTGTAGCTGTGGGGTTCGTCCATGATCTCCCAGTCGGCGCCGATGTAGTAGACGGTGGGACTGGTGCCCAGTTCGGGCTTGAGCACGGTGACGGTTTCGGTGGCGATCAGACGCGAAACCTCGCTCTGCGGATCGTTCATGTCGCCGAAGAGGCGCGCCCCGCCCACGCAGGCCTGCACGCAGGAGGGAACCAACCCCTTTTTCACGCGGTGGATGCAGAAGGTGCATTTATCCACCACCATGCGCGGCAGGTTGCCATCGGTCCGTTTTTCCGGCAGCAGGTGACGCGCGTTGTAGGGGCAGGCGACCATGCAGGTGCGACAGCCGATGCAACGGTTGTAGCGTTGCAGGACAAAGCCGTCCTCATGCTTGTAGGTAGCCTGGGTCGGACAGTTGCGCACGCAGACCGGGTAGTCGCAGTGGTTGCACAGGCGCGGCATGAAAATGCGCTTGGTGGTGGGATAACTCCCCTTGTCCACCACCTTCACCCAGGTGCGCCAGACCCCCAGAGGCAGGCCGTATTCGGCCTTGCAGGCGATCGAACAGGACATGCAGCCGATGCATTTGCGCAGGTCGATGACCATGGCATAGCGTTTCTTGCCCTTGACGCCCTTGGTGCCCGGAGTCTGAAGTCCGTAGGAACGTGGCTGATTTTGTTGACTTTCTTGGTTTCCCATGTGGGAATCTTTCCCGATTGAGGTTTGGAGTCCACATCCTGGTGGATTCCCGAATCCCGGGCATCCACGTTAGCCTTGCGTGTGTTCGGAGTCTCCATTCCCGGCACTCCGTTCGACTTCATCCAGGTGGTCAGCGTGGACTGTAGCGATGTCGTCCACATAATGACTTGACCTTGATCAAGTTTGACGATCTTTTTTCACCTGGATAAAGAAATTTTGGTAAATTGACCTTGATCAATTTTTTTGGCCGCGGATTTGGACTAGAAGAAACCGATTGAATAATCGTAAGATACCGCACTCAAGCGCGCGGACATGGGGAACGGATACCCGAACCGGCATGCGGGTCGGCGGGCCTCTGGAACGACGCGGCAACGCCTACCCACACAACCAGCCTTCAACATGAAACAACACGGACGAAAAACATGGAATTGATCTACTTCACGGTCATCGGCGGGGCGCTCTATCTGATCTCGGAGCGCATCTTGAGTCGCATCGAACAGGCGCGCGGGGAGTTGCTGCCCTATCGGTCGGTGATCTTCTTCGCGATCATCTTCTCCCTCTCCATGGGCACCTTCTCGGCGATCCGTTTTCTGACCGACGCGCCCGAAGAACCCGGAATGGAGAAAAGCCGGCCACTCCAGCCGGAAGCCCCCCAACCCACCCCGCCCAAATCGCCCTGAGCGACTCAGGCCGGGAGGCTCGAACGATACGCCGCGCCGACGGATCGGAAGCGTTGATTCAAGCGTGGGAAAAAGGTTTGGCCCGGCCCCGTCTCGAAAACAGTCCCAGGAAATCCTGATACCGTCCCCGCCATCCGGCCAGGGAAACCCACTCGGATCGTTGCGCGGCGATCTGTTCGTATTCCGACCGAACCAGATCGACAACGCGCCGGGAGGTGAAACCGTCGTTGTGCAGCCAGAATTCGTCGATGTAGCGTTGCAGCTGTTCGGGATCGACGCGATAGGTGGCGGGATCCTTCAACAGCGCGGACAGCTCCTCCCGCCGGGCAAACCACCCGATCCAGGAGGCAAACCAGGGGTTGGGATGGGTTGACAGGTTCTGATCCCAGTGGCTCGACGGACCGCGCGGCAGGGAGCAACACTGGTCACTGGCATGGAATCCAGGCAAGGGAGGGGGCGGAATCCGATCGGAATCCACATAGATGAACGGTTTTCCAAAATAGGCCGTATCCATCGCCGAATGGCTGTTGATGCCCAAACCGACATCCAGATGGCGGAACATGGCCTGCGTATGGGTGTTGACAAGGATCTTGATCCAAGGAAATTGATCCCAATACTCGTATTCTTCCTCAACCTTGCTCCAGTAGGATGCGTAGCTGGAGGGATGGAGTTTCACCAGCAGATTGCAACCGCTGTCACGAACCTTCTCGCAGATGGCGATTTGCAGATCCCGCAGTCGCTGACAGTAATCATCCACTTGCGCGTCGCTCCAGTCGGAGAACCAGAGTCGGGCCTTTTTCCGGAACCCCAGAATCGCCTTGGGAAACAGCACGGCCACGGGTCGGTCGGGATCAAGGCCGTAAAAGCGACAAAATCGTTCCCGACTGTCCATGCCATCCTGGGAAACAAGATCTTCCGGGTCTTCGTAAAGCACGGATCCGGTCACGACCATTTTATTGGGGGTCAGAAAAAATCTCGTCATGCGCAGCGGTTCTTGCGTAAACATTCTCAGGACGATACCGCTTTTCACCAGAGAGAGATCATGACCGCTGAAAAAGTGGTCGAAACCGACGGATGCATTGAAATCCACCGAAACCTTGCCGTATCGACGCGCCATCTCCGCCAGTTGCAGCTGTTTTTTCCAGGAACTGAACACCACGACCTGACAACCGCGCAGGGCGCACAAGAAATCCTGTTGATCTCGCAGCGGAATAGCCCCTTCGCGCACGAAAACCGGATCGGCCAGATCCTCCGGACGGAATCCGGCCTCATGGAACGATCGCATGGGAAGGGCCAGGACCACCCGAATCCCCAGGGCTTCGAATCGTCGTTTGACGCCCAACTCGATGTACGGATTTTCTGCCCGGTAACGTCCGGCAATCAACAGGATACGTTTAAGTTTCGACATGATCATCTTCGGAAGGGCTTGAGGATCTCCTGGCGCAGGAACCAAAACACATAGCGATGTGTCACGGCGCGCGCCAAACCGGGCAGGAACGACCGCAGCCATCGCTGGAAACGCGGATGTTGATTGCACTGTTGGTTCAGGGCGGTGAATACCGCGGGACGGGTGAAGAACGCCACGAACCGCTCGGACGCCTGACCTTTCCAGATCGTTTCGTAGAGAATGGGAACAAAGGTTTGATTCTCATCCATCTCACCCACCCATTGATTGTAACATGCCGGATCATCCGGGCGTATATAGCCATCCCGGACCGCCATTTGGAACAGTTCCGTGTTCGGAAAGAACGAGAGCTTGAACAGGACGATCTTGAACGGGTGCTGTATGCGTGACATCCCGCGTATCGACGCGAGTATGTCTTCCAGAGTCTCGTAGGGATTCGAGTAGATCACATCGAAGGTCGGCGGCAAAACGCCATGCCGTCTGGATATCTCCACCAGAACATTGGCCGCCTCGATCACGCTCTCCGGTTTGGTTCTGCGTTTGTAGACATCAAACAGGATTCGCCGGCTCAGACTCTCCACGCCAACCCCGATATGCATGCAGCCGGCCTCCACCAGATCCTCGATCGCCTCACGGTGAATGTTCAGGGGAAAACCAAGAATTCGGAACGGTTTCTTCACGCGTCGCTTGTATTCGGCGGCAAATCGTTTCAGCCACGTTTGAGAATGGGACAAGAACGTATCGTCACTGATGCTGATCACGTCGATCTTGTCGCCGAAACGGTTCATGACCTCCACGAGTTCATCGACGATATTCTCCGGTGAGCGGGTCCGGAAGGGGTATTGCTCTCCGCCCTGCGTGCCCATGGAGCAATAGGTGCAGACGAACGGACATCCGCGCGTGCTGACGGTCTTGTAGGGAACCAGGGTCACCCCACCTTCGAGGGATGGATACCTTTTCTGATACTGGCCGTAATTGTCCGGTGTGACCGGGATGGCGCGCGGTTCCCCGCCCGTATGCGCAAAAAGGAGATAGTGCTCCTGGAACGAATAGTCCGGAAACGGATAGGCATCCAGATTATCCTGGCCGGACCGATGCGGATTATGCCGCACCACCCCTTGGTCCCAATAGACCAATCCCTGAATGGAGGTGTACGTCTGATCGCTGGCAAGACGCTCCAGAAGTTCCAACAACAACGCTTCCCCATCCCCGATGCAGGCAAAATCCGTATAAGGCATGCACAGATCCACCGCCATGGTCGCATGCACGCCACCCCAGATCACCGGTATCCCGGCATGCGCCCTCAGATAGGCGGATATCTCGGCCAACGGACTGAAAAACAGACTCAAAACATGAAATCCGATCAGATCGCAATCGGAGACCATCGCCAGAATCCGCTCCTTGACCGGAAGCGGACAGAGTTCCGGTCCGGGGTCGGGATTGCCTGAAAGGCTCGCCTTTTCCGCCAGGGAGGTGACCAGATCGGGAATGAAGATCAGGCGGGTTTCATGACCGTGGGCGCGCAGATGGCTGGAGAGGAGACGGCACCCCACGGCACCAAGCTCCAACGGAACGATGAATACGATTTTCATGGGTGAACCCTTCTACAAGTCATCATCACGGGTCGGGTTTGCAAGGGGATTGTCCGCGACCAGAATCAGTCCGGTCGTGAAGGTGGCAAAGGTCGGGGAACGGGCGGTGACGATCGGATCCATGCGCATCAACCAGCGTTGCAGCGGGGTGAAGATCAGGGCCACCAGCCACCAACGCCACCCTTTGGCATGCTTGACCAGCAGATGGCGGACGATGTTGTTCAACACGGCCAGTATGCCGCCCTGGGTACGCAGGGTCTCGATGCGCCATCCCGCCAGGGTGACGATCCGCACAAGCCCTGGAGCCGTGAAGCGCCACAGATCGGTGGGGGTGTCCCAACGATGCAAGAACGGGGTGGCGAGAATCAATCGACCACCGGGACGCAGGATGCGACGCATCTCACGCAGCGCCCCGACCGGATCGGAGACGTATTCCAACATCTCCAGGCAGATCACCGTGTCGAACGCCCCGGCCCCGAATGGCAGACAGCCGACATCCGCGCACAGATGCGGTCGGGTGATGCTGGAGATGTCCGCCAGAACCCAGGCCGATACCGACTCCACCGGCGGCACGAAATCGCCCCGTCGCCGGATGCGACCGGCTCCGATCTCCAACACCCGCCCGGTCATGAGCGGTTTCAGGGTTTCCAGTTCCTGATCCAGGAGTTCCCGGCGTAGCGAACGGCGCAGCCAAGGTTGAAACCACGGCTCGACCCCGTGCCGGATCGAACGACTCATCCTGTCGCGCATGCGCCATAACATGGATCGGCCACCTTCTGAATTGAGAATCCCGGAGCCGACCGAGGCCGTGGTCACGACCGGCTCCGGACATGACGGGATCCGGTCCGACCGACTGAAACCGTCCATGGGGTTTGCGAGGCTGTTTGGCTCTTGCCGAACAGCCGACGCGGGCCATGGAGGGCCCGCCAAATTGCGAAGCCATTTGGATCAAGCACGGTTTAAAAAATTCGAACCGTGCGCGTTGGGTCATTCCATCATCAGCCAACGCCCTCTGAGCTATTCTGAAACAGAGTCGCCCGGACATTCAACACTTAGTTTGTGGGGTGGGAACGATTTTTGGCAAGGGCGGGCGTTCCGGTCGCCGCCGCCGGGGCGGGCCGATCGGAGCAGGTCGGGGGGCATGCGGACGGGAGAACCCTCTTGACCGCGCGCGATCAAGAGGGTTCTGGATCCAAACCGGGTTCTGGATCCAACCCGGAAGAGCGGCGTCAGTTGATCACGAACCGGTCCACGCTCTCGTCGAACTCGATGCGGATCCCCTGCCCCGGACGCCAGTCACGCCGGGTCTCCTCGACGAAATCAAAGCCGTTGTCCGTGCGCGCACTGTCGCGCATGCGCACCGTCAGCTTATGTTCGCCGGCGGGCAGACTGAACTTGGCATACACGAAGGTGGCCATGTCTTGACTGACACCGGGCGGAGTGAAGGTGCGCGTGGCCAGAAACTTGTCGTCGAGCAACAACTCGATGTAGATCGGCGCGCGCTTGCGCGGACAGTTCTTGGGTTTGCGCATATTGGGCGGGAGTTTCTGCAACTCCTCGGGGGTGATCTCCTGGCAGGGCTCCTCGCGCTGGGAGGTGTGCTTGAAGGCCAGCTTCACCTCGGCCTGGCCCGGCTTGAGATACTCGTAAGCCGGCGAGGTGGAGAGCACGAAAATCACGCCGAAAAAACAGGCATAGGCGATGAACTGCACCATGAAAGCCGAAAAGGTCTTGGGCATGTCGGGACGCTCCGCAGTGAATAAGGTTCAGGCCGAGGGTTGCAGGGAGCGACGAAACGCTTCCAACCGACGCGCCAACTCGGCGCGCTCACCCGAGGAGTTGGAGACGCGGAATTCGGTCACCCGACTCTTCTCCACCCGTTTCAACAGCTTCGGTTCGCGCTCGCCGGCCAGACGCTGCTCGGTCCAGGTATTCCCGATGCGGTGATAGCAGTCCCCGTTGCGGCACCCGGTGATGAACACGCCATCCGCGCCGTTCTTCAACACATAATCCACCATCGACGGCGGCAGCATGCCGCTGCACGGCAGGTTGACCACCGCCACCCCCGATTCTCCCATGGTGGTGACATCGGCCCCATGCTCGCATCCGAACAGAATCACCCGATTCTCCCCGGTCAACGCGGCCAGCTTGACCTTGACCTCCTCGCGCAGGGAATCGACCGTGAACCAGGGCATTTCGATGCCGGATTTCAGGGTCGTGTTGGCCATGCGGAAGGGGCTCGAGGAGACGCACGAACCGCTACAGATGCCGCAGGCGGTACACAAGGTGGGATTGACCGTGGGCTCGAACGGGAACTTCTTGCCATCGGAGCGCGGCTGCATGCTGATGGAGCCATACGGGCAGTCCTTGGCGCACTGACCGCACCCGTGGCATTGGGTGAGTTCCACCTCGGCGCAGGGTTTCTCCTTTTTGGAAGGGAGCCACGGCAACATCATCAACAGAACGGTGACGCCGGTGGCGATCGACCAGGCCCAGCCCGGCCCCAGCACATCCACCAACGGGTAGATGTTGAGATAGAACCAGTCCAGATGCAGCACCACCGGCGCGTGACCGGCCTGCACCGGGGCATGGCTGACCGCCGGTTTGAGGATGGAGAGGGCCAGCAGGGTCAAAAAGGCGCCGGTGGCCAGAGCGCGGGGCGGATTGAAGTCGATCTGGCTGATGCGGCTGACATGGGTCCAGAGCAGGAAAACCAGGGCGATCGGCAGACCCAACAGATGCAGGAAAGCCATCAGGGTGAAAAACCGGTCGGTGATCTGCCCGTCGAGGAAGTTGAACACCATGGCGCTCGGGATCAACGGGATCCAGTCCATCATCTCGGCGGTGGCCAGGGCCACGTATTGGGCCAACTGATCCCACACCAGCCAGTAACCGGTGATCCCGAGCACCACCACCAGCCACAAGGTCGGCACGCCGGTGAACCACGAAAACCAGCGCACTCCGCGATAGCGATCCCGAAACAGCTCCCGGAACATGTGGATGAAGATGGAGATCACCGCCGCGTCCGAGGCGTAGCGGTGCAGGCTGCGCATGATGCCGGCCAGCCACCACTGCTCGTGGGTGATGTACTCCACCGACGGGTAGGCCCCGGCGACGTTGGTCTCGAAGAAGATGAAGACGTAGATGCCGGAAATCAGGACGATCCAAAAGAAAAAGAATGTCAGGGATCCGAGGTGATAGAACGGGTTCAACCGGTTTTCAAATCCTTTGTTAAGCAGAAACTCCAAATACAGAATAACATTATTACATGTTTTGCGCAAGGCGTCCATCCTTCTGCCCCCGGTTTGCCTGTCTGAATGTTGAGTCGTTGACGTGGTTTCCATGCATGATTGGTTGATTTTTCGATCTCCATTATCGTTTTGCGAAATATGGCTATCACAACCCTCACCCGGCTGTCCACCTTTTTGTCCAGGTTTTTTTTTGTGCAATTGGGGAACTAATACTTGACAGAAAGGATCGGATTTAGACAAAATCTCCCGCGCGCCGAGTATGAGCATTTTCGCATATAAGCCGCATTCGGATTCCTAACCGAACCACCAAGCCCGCGGGATGTCCACCCATGTTTCAACGGATCAAACAGGATATCGAGGTAATCTTCCAGCGGGACCCCGCCGCCACCGGGGTCTGGGAGGTGATGCTCTGTTATCCGGGTCTGCATGCCATACTCGGCTACCGGCTGTGCCATTGGCTGTGGAATCGGAACTTCCGACTGTCGGCCCGCTTTCTGGCGCATCTCACCCGGCTTCTGACCGGAATCGAGATCCATCCGGCGGCCAGGATCGGTCAGCGCTTCTTCATCGATCACGGCATGGGCGTGGTGATCGGCGAAACCACCCACATCGGCGATGACGTCACCCTCTACCACGGAGTCACCCTGGGAGGAACGAGCTGGAATGTCGGCAAGCGTCACCCCACCCTAGGCAACGGCGTGGTGGTCGGGGCGGGCGCCAAGATCCTCGGCCCGATCACCATCGGCGCCAACGCGCGGGTCGGCTCCAACGCCGTGGTGGTGAGCGACGTGCCCGCCGACACCACCGTGGTGGGCGTGCCGGGACGTCTGGTGATGTCGAAATTCAAGAGCGCCGCGGCCAACGACTCCTTCTCTTCCTACGGCCAGAACAGCGGCGCGGTGGTCGATCCGGTGGGCAAGGCGGTCACCTGCCTTCTGGATCAAGTGCGCCACCTGGACGAGCGGGTCAAGCAACTCGAACACGAAAAGAAACTTTTGATGGAACGCCACCAGACCATGCCAGATGAGAAAAACTAAGGGGACGCCATGAAACTCACCACCAAGGGACGCTACGCGGTCACCGCCATGCTGGATCTGTGCTGCCAGGATGCCCACACCCCGGTCGCGCTGATCGACATCTCCAAGCGCCAGGAGATCTCCCTCTCCTACCTGGAACAGCTCTTCGCCAAGTTGCGGCGGCGCGGACTGGTGCGCAGCGTGCGCGGACCGGGCGGGGGATATCTGCTGGTGGCGCCCCCCTCGACCATCAGCGTGGCCGACATCATCCGCGCCGTGGACGAGCCGATCAAGGCCACCTCCTGCGATGAGAACGATCCGGAAGGGTGCCGAAAATCGACCCGTTGCATCACCCATCACCTCTGGGAGCGGGTCGGCATCCACATCAACAGCTATCTGGAGTCGATCCATCTGGGCACCCTGATCGAGGAGATCCGTGCCGGCGCCCTGGGACCTGCCGCCGGACACGGATTCCCGGCATGATCTACCTGGATCACAACGCCACCTCCCCTCCCCGTCCGGGGGTCGCCGAGGCGATGCTGGCCGCCATGACGGCCACGCATGGCAACCCCTCCTCCGTACACGGACCGGGACGGCGCGCCCGCCAGCTCCTGGACGACGCGCGCCGCGCCGTGGCGCGACTGGTGGGAACGCATGAGAGCCGGGTGATCTTCACCAGCGGCGGCACCGAGTCCAACCATCTGGCCATCCTCGGCATCGCCGAGACGGCGGATCACCCTGGAACCATCCTCACCAGCGCCATCGAACACCCCTCGGTGCTCAACCCCCTGGAACGACTCCAGGCGCGCGGCATGCGCGTGATCAAACTGCCGGTGGATGCCATGGGACGGGTCGATGTCCAGGACGTGGAACGGGCGCTCACACCGGATACCCGGCTGGTGTCGATCATGGCAGCCAACAACGAAACCGGGGTGCTGCAACCGATCGCCGCCATCGGCGCCTTGTGTCGGACGGCCAAGGTTCCGTTTCACTGCGATGCCACCCAGTGGTTCGGCAAGCTCCCCCTGAGGGTGGAGGCCATCGGCGCGGAACTGGTCACCCTGTCGGCCCACAAGTCCGGTGGTCCCAAGGGGTGCGGGGCGCTGATCGCCGGCGCCGCGCTTCGTCTGGCCCCACTCCTGCTGGGGGGCGGCCAGGAACGTGGACGCCGCTCCGGCACCGAAAATCTCCCCGGCATCGCCGGATTCGGCCTCTTGGCCGGCCAACTGGCGGGACGGATCGAAGAAGAGTCCCAACGCATCGAGGCGTTGCGAAAGAAAATGGAAAGAGAACTGTTGAAAAGCGTGCCGGATGCGATCATCCTTGGCGCCGACGCCGAGCGTCTGCCCAATACCACCGCCATGCTCATCCCCGGCGTGGACGGCGAAACCCTGGTGATGACCCTCGATCTGGCCGGCTTCGCCATCAGCAGCGGCGCGGCCTGCTCATCGGGCAAGAACAACCCATCCCATGTCCCCCTGGCCATGGGATGGACGCCGGAAGCGACACGGGGCATGGTGCGCGTCAGTCTCGGCTGGGAGACCACCGGGACGATGGTGGATTCCTTCATTTCAGCCTTTCAGCGGTCCGTGGATCGCCTGCGCAAAGGGAGTGCATTCGCATGAAACAACCCATCTACATGGATTATCAGGCCACCACCCCGGTGGATCCACGGGTGCTTGCCGCCATGCTGCCCTGGTTCGTGGAGAAATTCGGGAATCCGGCCTCGCGCTCCCATGCCTACGGCTGGGAGGCCGACGAAGCGGTGACCACCGCCCGCAAACAGGTCGCCGGCATCATCGGCGCCGACCATCGCGAGATCGTCTTCACCTCCGGAGCCACGGAGTCGGACAACCTGGCCATCTGGGGCGTGGCGCAATTCTACCGCGACAAGGGCAACCACATCATCACCCCCACCACCGAACACAAGGCGGTGCTCGACACCTGCCGCCATCTGGAGGCCGAAGGGTTCGAGGTGACCTACCTGCCGGTCGGCACCAACGGACTGATCGACCTGGCCACCCTGGAGGCCGCCATCACCCCGAAAACCATTCTGGTCTCGGTCATGGCGGTCAACAACGAAGTAGGCGTCATCCAACCCATCGCGGAGATCGGTCGTCTCTGCCGGATGAAAAAAATCTTCTTTCACTGCGACGCGGCTCAGGGGGTCGGCAAGATCCCGATCGATGTCAATGCCATGAACATCGATCTCTTGTCGATTTCGGCCCACAAAATCTACGGTCCCAAGGGGATTGGCGCCCTGTACGTGCGCCGTCAGCCGCGGGTGCGCATCAAGCCGTTCATGCATGGCGGCGGACACGAACGCGGCATGCGTTCCGGCACCCTCCCCACCCCGCTGCTGGTGGGACTCGGCGAGGCCTGCCGCCTAGCGAACGAGGAGATGACCCTCGAAACGACACGGCTGCTGGCCCTGCGCGAACGACTCAGAGAGGGAATCATGGGCCAGTTGACCCATGTGGCCCTCAACGGCGATCCGGTGCGACGGGTGGCCGGCAATCTGAACATCTCGTTCTCCTACGTCGAGGGAGAGTCCTTGATGATGGCCATCAAGGAGGTGGCGGTCTCCTCGGGATCGGCCTGCACTTCGGCATCGCTGGAACCCTCCTATGTGCTGCGTGCCATGGGGGTGGACGAGGAGCTGGCCCACACCTCGATCCGCTTCGGCCTGGGCCGTTTCACCACCGCCGAGGAGGTGGATCATGTGATCGGCATCGTGGTCGGCGCCGTGAACAAACTGCGCGAAATGTCCCCGCTGTGGGAGATGGTCCAGGATGGCGTGGACCTGAAAACCTTGCAGTGGGCATCGCATTAATCGTGATCATTTGACCGTCTGGCATTCACAAGGGACGATTGGAGAGACCAAGATGGCATACAATGAAAAAGTGCTCGATCATTACGAGAATCCCCGCAACGTCGGCAGCCTCGACAAGGGCGATGCCCAGGTGGGTACCGGCATGGTGGGCGCGCCGGCCTGCGGCGATGTGATGAAACTCCAGATCCGCGTCAACGAGGACGGGATCATCGATGACGCCAAATTCAAGACCTTTGGCTGCGGATCGGCGATCGCCGCCTCCTCGCTGGTCACCGAATGGGTCAAGGGCAAGAGCATCGACGAGGCGCTGGCGATCAAGAACAAGGACATCGCCGATGAACTGGCCCTGCCACCGGTCAAGATCCACTGTTCGGTGCTGGCCGAGGATGCCATCAAATCCGCGGTGGCCGACTACCGGAGCAAACAGAAAGGAGCATGATGCCATGACCATCACGCAAGCAGGCGTTTCCTTGACCGAACGGGCCGCCCGTCAGGCCAAGGCCATGCTGGCCAAACGCGGCACGCCGGATGCGGCGATCCGCATCGGCACCTCCACTGCGGGCTGCTCGGGATTCTCCTACAAACTGGAGTATGCCGATCAGGTGGCCGAATCCGATCAGGTGTACGAATCGTTCGGGGTGAAGGTGGTGATCGACGGCAAGTCGGCGGTGATCCTCGACGGCACGCTGGTGGATTTCGAATCCTCGCCGTTCAAGTCCGGCTTCAAGTTCAGCAATCCCAAGGAGAAGGAACGCTGCGGCTGCGGCGAATCCTTCAAGGTGTGATGATCGCCAACGCGCCCATGATCTGCTGGTCCTGCCGGGGTCCGACCCCGGCAGGACTCTTCTGCGCCACCTGTCGGACGATTCTGCCACCCGTGGCGGGCGAGGATTTTTTTCAGCTGTTTGACATCTCTCCCGGCTTCGAGCCGGATCTTGCCGCCCTGGAACGGCGCTACCGCGACTTGCAGAAACAGCTCCATCCGGACTTCTTCGCCCATCGCTCCGGCACGGAACGGCGTCTCTCGCTGGAGTGGACCACCCGCATCAACGAAGCCTGGCAGACCCTGAGCGATCCGGTGGCACGCGCCGGCTACCTGTTGCGGCTGGCCGGCTGGCATGCGGAGCGTCCGTCGGTGGATCCGGCGTTTCTCGAGGAGGTGATGGAGCTGCGCGAGGCCCTGGAGTCGGTGGATCCCCACGCCGCCGACGCCATCCCCCGCCTGGCCACCCTGAAAACCGATGCCCGGCGGCGTCTGGATGCGGAAGTGGCGCGGGTGGCGGCTCTGTTCCGCGGCAACGGGGAGTCATCCCTGGCCGAAATCGTCCGTCATGTAGATCGCATGCGCTATCATCGGCGCTATCTGGAGGAGTTGGATCGTCTGGAGGATCGGGCGTTCGATCCGTAGTCGCGATCCACGCGCCGGAAGTCGGGATCGCCAACCGCGCCCGTCCCCTCCCCGATCGGTTGTCACCCTTGATCACGAGCAGGCAACGAAACACCCATGGACATTCTGCTGGACATCATGGAACCGGGCCAATCCCCGCTCCCCCACGAAAGCGGACCAGGCAGCCGCAAGCGGGTGGTCGGTATCGACCTGGGCACCACCTTCTCGCTGGTGGCCGCCATCGGCATCGATGGCAATCCGTCGTGCATCCCGGACGAAAACGGGGTCCAGGCCACCCCCTCGGTGGTCCACTACGGCCCCAAGAGCAGCGTGCTCGTCGGCTGGCCGGCCCGGGAACTGTTGGTCCAACACCCGGAATCCACCATCGCCTCGGTGAAACGGTACATGGGACGCGGGGTGGAGGAGATCCGCAACCGCTCCGGCGCCCTGCCCCACACCCTGGAAGCGGGTGAAGGGGGCATGGTGCGCATCCTGGCGGGAGAGGCCAGGGTCTCGCCGGTGGAGGTGTCGGCGGAGATCCTCAAACAGCTCAAGCATCGCGCCGAGGATGCCCTGGGTGGCAAACTCCAGGGTGCGGTGATCACCGTGCCGGCCTATTTCGACGACGCGCAACGCCAGGCCACCAAGGATGCCGCCCGCGTGGCCGGTCTGGAGGTGCTGCGTCTGCTCAACGAACCGACCGCCGCCGCGCTGGCCTACGGCCTGGACAAGGGACACGAAGGACTCTACGCCATCTATGACCTGGGAGGAGGCACCTTCGACATCTCGTTGCTGAAACTGGAAAAAGGGCTGTTTCAGGTGATGGCCACGGGCGGAGATTCGGCTCTGGGCGGCGATGATCTGGATCAATGGATCGTCGATCGGCTGCTCGCCGGAATGGAGATCACCCACCCGGATCCCACCCTGATCCAGAAATGTCGCAAGCTGGCGCGGGAGATCAAGGAGCGTCTCTCCAGCGAAACCGAGGTCACCTTCGAGATTCCCGATCCCGCATTCCCCATCCAAAACAGGATATTGACCCGCGCGGCGTTCGAGGAGGGCGTCCGCGATCTGGTGTGGCGCACGATTCCGATCTGCCGGCGGGTATTGAAGGATGCCGGAGTCGCCCCGGATGCCCTGCAAGGGGTGGTGCTGGTGGGCGGATCGACACGGGTGCCGTTGGTGCGGCGCATGGTGGCAGAGTTCTTCGCCCGCGAACCGCTGGTGGATCTGGATCCGGATCAGGTGGTGGCGTTGGGCGCAGCCCATCAGGCCGAGGTGTTGGCCGGCAACGAGCCTGCCGAAATGCTGCTGCTGGATGTGACCCCCTTGTCGCTCGGCATCGAAACCATGGGCGATCTGGTGGAAAAGATCGTGCCGCGCAACACGCCGATTCCCACCGCCCGCGCCCAGGAGTTCACCACCTTCAAAGATGGACAGACCGCGATGGCGGTGCATGTGGTGCAGGGGGAGCGGGAGTTGGCCAGTCAGTGCCGCTCGCTGGCCCGTTTCGAATTGCGCGGCATTCCGCCCATGACCGCCGGCGCGGCGCGGATCCGGGTCACCTATCAGGTGGACGCGGATGGACTGCTGACGGTCTCGGCCCGCGAGGAGACCACCGGGGTGGAGCAGTCGATCGCGGTGAAGCCCTCTTATGGCCTGACGGACGACGAGATCGCCGACATGTTGCGGGATGCGATGCGCCATGGCGAGGCGGACATGCTCGCCCGTCTGCTCAACGAGGCGCGGGTGGAGGCGAACCGGGTGCTGGCCGCCGCGGAGGCGGCCTTGCGCGAGGATGGAGATCTGTTGAACGAAACGGAAACCCATCAGGTCAAGACGGCGATGCTGACGCTTTGGGAAGCGACTCAGGGGGATTCGGCGGATGCCATCAACGAACGGGTGGGCCGAATGGATGTCCAGACGCGTTTTTTTGCCCAACGACGGATGGATCGGAGCTTGCAGAAAGCGATGACCGGTCGCAAGGTGGATGATTTCGGATGAGGTCGTCCGATGTTGACCGGTCGCAGGATGGTTTCGGATAAGGTTGTCCGATGTTGACCGGTCGCAAGGCGGATGATGTTTCATGAACGAGCGAGGTGAACCAATGATCCATGTAACCTTTCTTCCCGACAACCGCACCGTGGAGGCCGAAGCTGGCGACACGTTGCTGGAGGTGGCGCACAACCACCACATCCCCCTCGAGGGGGCGTGCGAAGGGGCGTTAGCCTGTTCGACCTGTCATGTGATCGTGGCCCCGGAGTGGATCGACCGGCTGGACCCGGCGGATGAACGCGAGGAGGACATGCTCGACAAGGCGTTCGGTCTGACCGCCACCAGTCGTCTGGGATGTCAGATCGTGTTGGACGAGACGTTGGACGGTCTGGTGGTGACCATACCGCCCTATTCGGTGAACATCAGCGTGGACAAGAAGGGAGCCCGTTCATGAAGTGGACCGATACCCATGAGATCGCCATCGCGCTGGCCGACTCGATGCCGGACCAGGATCCGATGGCGGTGCGTTTCACGGAGTTGATGGGATGGGTGATGGAGTTGCCCGGCTTCAACGACACGCCGGAGCGGTGCAACGAAAAGATCCTGGAAGCGATCCAGATGGCCTGGATGGACGAGATGTAACCGTGTTGTCCGGCCAGGAGCGGATCACGCCGCATGCACGACCGCCCGATTTGGGGAGCGCCCGAAAAAAATCGCCCGCAACACACATTTCCGGTTCACATCCACCCTGCCGCGTGCTATCATGATGGTTTCTTGATTCCGCCGAACCTTTCAACTCTGTCTCCCCGACAGACCCCCTTCGGCGCGAAGCGGGATGGGCCGTTAGCTCAGTTGGTAGAGCAGCAGACTTTTAATCTGCGGGTCACAGGTTCGACTCCTGTACGGCTCACCATTAAAGTTTTACAAGATTTTCTTGCCTCAATAGCCGCCCTTTCAGGGCGGCTATTTTTTTGGAAAAAATTCCAATATTTTCAATAGATAGCCAAACCGGTTTGGAAACACACTTGGTTGGAAACCGGACCCGCAGGAGTCGAAAACCGGCCTTTCTCCCTTCTCCCTGGCGACATTCTCCAAAAGCTATGGACCGTTCACATGAAGTGGCCTGGAATTTTGGACCGAACTTTTGCCTTGAAAATCAATGAACAACGCAGACCTGTTTTTTGGACCATTTTGGAAGTGCCATTGGTCGGCAATAAAGAGTTGAACATGTGTCTGGTTTGATGTTACCTTGTCAAGCAATGCATTTTCATGTGTAATTTACAAATTTTACATCATAAGATATTATTTTTCTGCCATGACCGTTCCACGCAAACACGATCCATCTTTGGGCCTTCCTCCCGTCTCTCCCGACGTTTATGATCCCTTTCTTCTGGGAGTGAGGTGATGGCCACAACGGTATGCGTCCCTGATGGGGAGATTCGGCTGGAGTTCGTGCGGGCCTCGGGTCCGGGCGGCCAGAACGTCAACAAGGTCGCCACGGCGGTGCAACTGCGCTATGACGCGGCCAACTCCGCGATCCTCACCCCGGCGGTCCGGGAACGGTTGGTGCGCCTGGCAGGAAGCCGCATGACGGACGAGGGGGTGCTGGTGCTGGACGCCCGCCGCCATCGGACCCAGGAACGCAACCGGCAGGATGCCCTGGAGCGACTGGACCACCTGATCCGGCAGGCCATGGTAGAACCTGTCACGCGCAGACCGACCCGCCCGACCCGAGCCAGTCGCATGCGTCGCCTGGAAGCCAAGAGTCACCGTGCCGAGATCAAGCAAGGGCGGTTCGGGATCTCAAACTGTGACTGGTGAACAGCCTGGAAAGTGGTGACCGATTCGTGACAGGCGTCTTGGCGTCGGTGTTGGCCCCAAACGACCCACGTTCGCGCCGGGGCAATTGCCGGTGCAACGGTTGCCAAAGCCGTTATGCGGCCACAAATGACGGTACTGGAACCCGGTTTGACAGAGTCGTCCCAGACGAGACGCAAGCCCAAGAGAGGCTTGGAGGGTTCATATTTTCCCTTTACCTCCACAGGTTTCGCAAACCCTGTAACAACACCCTTCCCGGCAGCACTTTTTGGGTGGGTTGTGAAATCTTTCTCCCACACCACCACAATCGGGGCAGACAACCATTTGGCCTTTTCTGGCTTTAGAATTTTTAGGTTTGCCCAATCCCAAGGCCAACATCGACTGCTGACACGGAAGGCAATGGGATGCGCTGCTGTTTTCATCGATAATCTCGTCACACCGAACGCATAATTTGGCCATAGTTCTCCAGTTATTGGCTGAGCGCCTCGCATACCGTTTCAATGATCGACTAGGTCAAAAAAACTGACTTGATATCCTATTGCCGGGCCGACATCAAGCAAGGGCGGCGCGGAGTGTCACTCTGCGACGGGTGAAGAGACGGCGGGTATTGGTCAAAACCCTGTTGCGCCAGACTGGCGCCCCAGTCAGCCCACGTTCGCACCGGGCCGTTCACTGGTACACATGCCGCACTGCCCCATGTCAGTCGGCCCGTGCGCCAATGTGGTGGCGCGTGCGTCTCTATCGGACATGGAAGCGTTGAGACGAGAGATGGAGAAAGAACTACCGGAAGGGTGCTACGGTACGACGGTGCGTGTTACGCCAGGGTCAAATATCCACCCTCTTGCGCAACTCCATACCTGCTTTGAAAAATAGAACCCGTTTGGCGTCCACCTGGACATGGTCGCCCGTCTTGGGATTGCGACCATCCCGTGCATGACGACTCTTGATCCCGAAGCTACCGAACCCCCTCAACTCCACCCGATCACCCTGTTTCAGAGATGAACTCATGGTGTCGAAAAGGGTGTTGACCGCCACTTCGGTCTCCTGGCGTGAAACTTCCATTTTTGCCGCAATCGCTCTGATCAGATCTGATTTGGTCATGTTCTGCCCTTTCTGAAGAAAAGCCGGCCCTCATTCCCAATTCGCCATGGGGAAAGGTTCCAACAATTTTGACAGAAAAGTAGCAGAAAAACAATGGCGAGGAATTTTTGTGCGGAATGTCGCCGTCCCAGGGGCAAACCTAAAGCGACGACATGGGATTTGATCAAACCGGGGCCGAAATGCCCCAACGTTTCCTCTGCTCACTCCAGAGCATGGGAAACGGATGCTTCAGCTCCTGCCATGTCAGAACATCCGGCTGCCGTCCGTCCAGGATGGTCTCCACGATGTCCGGTGCCAACAGCGTCAGGTTCAGGATCTTGGAGACATAGGAAATGTCGAGATTTTCTTTCTCAGCCAACTCCCTGACCGATCTGAACTTGCCTCCCTCCAACTGGCGCAACCAATGGTGCGCCTTGACCACATGTTTCAACAAAGCGCCATCACGCGGTGAGGATGGTGGGGAGACATCCAATCCTTCCGGCGCAATGATCTTCGTGCGCCCACCCCGCCACCGCATCTGCATGGGAATGCTGACGACGATGGTCTTGCCGTCTCTACTCAATTCTGCCTTCATGCCGCACGCTCCTTTTTGCTCCAAATGTCGGTCAATTCGCGGGCCAGGGTATCCAGCCCCTCGGCGCGCAAATGCACTTTTAGCTCACCCTTTGCCACATCCACCCTGGAGATAAGCAGCGTGATCAGCCGATGTTGTTCCACCGGGAAAAGCTCCTCCCACACCGGATCCAACCGCCGCAAGGCCTCCCCCACATCGCGCTCCTCGATCCCATCCGCAGACTGCCACGTCTTGACGATCATCTCCGGCGATCTCAACATGGTGCGCACCTGACCGACCACCATGGCTTCGATCTCTCCGGCGGGCACGGATTTCAAATTGCAAAACTCATGACCATTCTTCCTGGCGTTCTGACAAGTGTAGTAACGGTACAATCGGCCACCGTTTTTCCGGGTGAAACTGGGACTCATGGCCCGTTCACAAGACTGGCAACGGACGATCCCCTTCAGAACAGCATCGGACTGAACCCGACAGGAGGAAACCTGCCGACGGGTGTTGTCGGCCAACGTCTGATGCACCTTGTCCCATGTCTCCTGGTCTATGATCGCCTGGTGTTCGCCGGGGAACACCTCATCCCTCATGGTGATCTCTCCCAGGTAGAGACGATTGGACAGGATCCGATAGATGTACCCCTTGTCCATCAGGCTGCCGTTTTTGCCCGTGGCACCGGCCTCGGCCAGTTCTTTGACCATCTGGGTGACGGAACCGCCCTCCGCGACGCGCTGAAAGATGAGCCGGATCGTTTTCGCCTCCTCGGGCACAATGAGCAGTTTCCGTTCACGCACTTCATACCCGAGGGGCAAATGCCCGCCCATCCAGATCCCTCTGCGCTTCGATGCCGCGAACTTGTCCCGGATGCGCTCGGCTGAGATTTCGCGCTCAAATTGCGCAAACGAAAGTAATATGTTGAGCGTCAGACGCCCCATAGATGTGGTGGTGTTGAAGGCTTGCGTGATGCTGACAAAGGTGACGTTACGCCGATCGAACGACTCAACCACTTTAGAAAAATCCATCAGCGAGCGAGTCAGCCGATCCAGTTTGTAGACCACCACCACGTTGATTTTGCCCGCCTCGATGTCTGTCATGAGTCGTTTCAAGGCAGGCCGTTCCAGGCTGCCACCCGAAAATCCGCCATCGTCATAGCGGTCGGGAATCAGAAACCAACCTTCGGATTTTTGGCTGGCGATGTAGGCCTCGCACGACTCCCGTTGGGCATCGAGGCTGTTGAACTCCATGTCCAACCCTTCATCGGTGGACTTGCGGGTATAGACCGCGCAACGCACTTTTGGCGTTTCTGGTTTTTTGATACTCATACCTTTTCTCCCTGGCGACGCACGCCCCAAAACACAAAGCCGTTCCATTTTGTGCCGGTAATGGCAGTAGCCACCGCCGACAGGCTCCCGAATTTGCGTCCCTGGTATTCAAAACCTTCATCCAGCACCGTGCAGCGGTGTTCAGATCCTTTCCACTCCCGGACCAACTGCGTTCCCGGAAGGAGTCGATCTCCCGACGGACGTTTCAGTTCCTTCGGCCCTTCCTCTTCGGTGGCCAGTCGTTCCATCCGTTTTTCGCTCTTTGCCTGAAGCCCTCCCAAAGACAGTTCTTGAAGTCGGTGCGCCAAGCGTTTCACCAGAAAGGTCCGGTTGAAGGCTGGCGGCTCCGTCTGGTGCAACTCTTTCCACATTTTCTTCAACTCTTCAGTGGTCATGCCCGGCAGGGCCGCCACCTGCTTGATCACGCTGATACTGTTCATGCCCTTCCTCCTCTGGTTGATTTTTGACCATAAGGGCATTGGTTGGCCGACTTATCAACTCGGATTTTCTCCAGTTTTTCTTTTTCTTTCAGGCGCTTGATAGCCGTGGCCAGGATGGCGGCGGCCTCGTCAAGTCGGGCTTCGGTAGTCATATCGTCGGGGTGAGCAGCAGCGGTGTCGAACATGAGATGGGCTCACATCAGTTTTCGGCAGGCTGCATGAAAAATTCGACCATGTCGGCAATTGGCACTCCGGCGGCTTTGGCCAGGGAGCGCATGCGATTCGGACGAGGGGTGCGGGTTTTGTAGATGTATTGGCGCTGAATTGTGGCAATCGGAATGCCGGCCTGTTTGGCAAAGATCTCGCGATCCCTGCGCGACAGGCCGCTGAAGTGGTCTCTCAGGCTGAACATGGCTGTTCTCCTTTCAGATGAAGTTTGGGGGATGCCCAGGTTCTATCACCTGAATAAACAGCCTGTCAATGCAAAAATCATCTCATAAGTGAATCTTCTGAAAGCGTGATCTGGTCATGCCAAACGTCCATTCATTCTCTCCAAGACAAAATCGTCTCTCTGATGAATGACCTTTACAGTTCACGCCCCAACCACACCACGCGCCCCAAAATCTGAAAATCACCCTCCATACTGGTATCGACCGCAAAGGCAGGATACTCGGCAGCGTTGTCACTGACCACCTGCACCTTCCCGCCAGGAAGACGCTGCAACCGTTTGACGTGGAGCATGCCGTCGTAGCGTAACACATAAATTTGACCGCTCTTGATCTCCACTTCCGAGGTGTTGATCAGAAGAACCGCTCCGTCCGGAATAGTCGGCGTCATGGAGTCTCCCTTTGCCCGAATGACTCCCAGGGCAGACTGCTGAAATCCTCGGGCAAACATCCAATCTTGCCGAAAAAACAACTCCTTCACCCGTTCTTCGCTCTCTACGAATCGGCCATGACCGGCACTGGCTTCGACATCGAAAACCGGAACGGAGACCGCATCGATTCTTTCCCCTTCGCCATCCTCACCATGTCGCTGATCCAGCCAGCCGTAAGGCAGACCGGCAGCCACTTCAATTCTTCTGGCCAGTTTTGGACCGACCGGCTTTCCAATCGTATAGGCGTGAAAAAGGGATGGACTCATTTCAATGGCCGTGGCCATCGCCTTCTTCACGCCGCCCCACCGCTCCTCCAGCAACCGCAAGAGATGGTCTCGTCTGATGTCATAAACGTCCATGCTGGTTTCACTCCTTGTTGGTGAATTCTGATTTTGCATGGATTTTAGCATGTTTCATCAAAATGATGAAAGAAAAAAATACCAAACAGATTGACAATGGGTTGAACGGTTTGGTATAGCCTTCTTCATCTTGAGGGTTACAATATTTTCATCATTTTGATGAAAACAGCGCTGGGCAGTGATGCTGTTCGCAAGCAAAAATCACTGGTTAGGTGTCGTCGAGATCCTATTAATGGAGAGCACAACAATGAACACTCAAAATTCAATCCACGCAATGCCGGATCCATCAAAAATACCACTCACCCTCGATCAACTGCGGCAGATGCCGGTGGGCGCCGTCGCGGCCCTGCCGATTCGGGAACTGGCCCGGCTGCAACAGGAGGCATCCAAGGCCATGGGCCGGATCAAACTTGTCAACGACCTGCTGGATGGCGTTTTCGCACGCCGCTTCGGTGACCAGGCCGCCACCATCCGCCGGGAGGGAGGAAAAGAGTTCGGCATGATCCGCTTTCAGGACGGTGAGGTGGAGATCGCGATGGACGTGCCCAAGCGTCCCTCCTGGGATCAGGAGAAGTTGGCCGGGATCGTCCAGACCATCCGGGAAGCCGGGGACACCCCCGATCAATACGTGAAAATTGTCTATGACGTGGATGAGCGGAAGTTTACCTCTTGGCCGGACAGCATCCGCCGGGTGTTTGAACCGGCTCGCACCGTCAAGCAGGGGAAGGCATCCTTCAAGCTCACTCTGCTTTGAGATTTAGCAAGTCAATGCCAGGCGTGGCAAGGCGGGGCTAGGCAAGGCCCGGTGCGGCTCGGCAGGGATCGGCAATGCAAGGCAGTGCGTGGCAAGGCACAGCAAAGCGCGGATTTAATAAAAATGATTGATATTTTTGACCTCAACAACCAGGGAGAATTCTCATGAAACGACTCACAATTGGCATCGAAGGCATGACGCCGCTGCTCTGCAACCGCTTCACCGATGCGGCCCAGATGGCCGCCACGGAAGGAACGCGCACCGGCATCGTGGGCAACAAGGGTACGCCTCGCGAGATCGCTGAAAGCAGGCTCTACATCGGCCATGACGGCAAATCCATGGTCCCGGCCCCCAATCTGTTCCGGGCCATCATTGATGCCGGACGGTTCTTCAAGGCGGGCAAGTCCCTCATCACCACCCAAAAATCGTCCTTAATCCCGGCATGCGTCGCCATTGAGGAGATCGAATTGCCCCTGGAGCACAGGGAACCGTGGATGGTGGACACCCGGGCCGTGCGCATTCCCTCCACCGGCGGACGCATCCTCTCCCATCGCCCCTGTTTCCAGGATTGGCGAGTGCGGTTCACGGTGCTCCTCGATGACGGACTCATCACCACCAAGTTGTTCCGCGAGATCGTGGATGCCGCCGGTTCCCGAATTGGCCTTGGTGATTTCCGTCCAGCGTGCAAAGGCCCCTTTGGGAGATTCGTCGTGACCCAGTGGGCGGTCGAAGAGATTGATCTGAAGGAAGCCGCATGATGTGCGCCCTCCCAATCGTCACTGCCGAACAGCGCATGGCCGAACGGCACGGCATCAAGGGGGTTCTCGTCGGGCCGGTCGGCATTGGCAAGACCTCCCAGCTTTGGACCCTGGACCCGCAGACCACATTGTTCATTGACATGGAAGCCGGAGATCTGGCCGTCGAAGGCTGGCCAGGAGATACCCTGCGCCCTCGCACCTGGGATGAAATCAGAGACTTTTCCGTTTTCATCGGTGGACCCAATCCGGCACTACGCAACGACCAGTATTACAGCACCGCCCATTACCAAGCCGCAGTGGCCGGGCTCGGCGATCCTGCCGTTCTGGACAAGTATGCAACGCTGTACTTCGACTCGATTACGGTGGCGGCGAGACTCTGCTTTCAGTGGTGCAAAGGGCAACCACAAGCGTTCAGTGAAAAAACCGGAAAGCCGGATCTGCGCGGTGCCTACGGACTGTTGGGCCAGGAAATGATCAATTGGTTGACCCACATCCAACACACCCGGAACAAGAATATCTGGTTCGTGGGCATCCTGAACAAGCTGCTGGACGACTTCAACCGCCCCTATTTCGCCTTGCAACTGGAGGGTTCCAAGACCGGGCTGGAACTCCCCGGCATCGTCGATCAGGTGATTACCATGGCGGAATTGCCGACCGAAAACGGCCAACTCTTCCGGGCCTTCATCTGCCACACCTTGAACCCCTGGGGCTACCCGGCCAAGGACCGCTCAGGTCGTTTGGCCATGGTGGAGGAACCCCACCTGGGACGCCTGATGACCAAAATTTCCGGCCCGGTGCGCCCGATCGAGGAACGCCTTGAATACGGTC